>JBLIEY010000015.1:0-26134 GCA_047633475.1 Sulfurimonas sp. | reverse complement strand
TTGGGTGTGATTCCATTGGAGATGGTAAGTAAGCAACAACTGAATCAAGAAGAGTTTGAATACCTTTGTTTTTAAATGCAGTACCACAAGTCATTGGAACGATTGCCATGCCAATTGTAGCTTTTTTGATTGCAGCAGAAATTTCTTCTTGTGAAATTTCTACACCATCTAAAAATTTTTCAGCAAATGCGTCATTACCTTCAACTTCAGATATAGATTCAAGTAGTTTTTCTCTATACTCATCGGCTTTATCTTGTAAATTAGCTGGAATTTCTTCTACATGGTATGTAGAACCCATAGCAGCATCTTTATCCCAAACAATAGCTTTCATTTGAACAAGGTCAATAACACCATCAAATTCTGCTTCAGCACCAATTGGTAGTTGAATAGGAACCGGATTACCTTTTAGTTTATCACGAATTTGACGTTCAACTTCATAAAAGTCTGCACCAGTTCTGTCCATTTTGTTAACAAAAACAATTGATGGAACTTTATAACGGTTTCTTTGTCTCCAAACTGTTTCTGACTGAGGTTGAACACCACCAACAGCACAGAACACTGAAACAGCACCATCAAGTACACGCATAGAACGCTCAACTTCAATAGTAAAGTCAACGTGGCCCGGAGTGTCAATGATGTTAATTTGTTTACCATCCCACTCACAAGTTGTCGCAGCAGAAGTAATTGTAATACCACGTTCTTGTTCTTGTTCCATCCAGTCCATTGTAGCAGCACCATCATGAACCTCACCGATCTTATGTTCAACACCAGTATAGAATAAAATTCTTTCTGTTGCTGTTGTTTTACCTGCATCGATATGTGCAGCAATACCGATATTTCTTACGTCGTTTAGTTTGTGACTTCTTGCCATAGTTAGTACCTTGTGTAAATTAGTTGAGAGATTACCTCTTTTATAAATAAATTCTTTTTAATTATAAAAGAGGTTCTTATTGTTGTTAACACTAAAAATTTGCAAGCAAATTTGAACCTTACGTTGAGTAAAACCCAGTGTTAACGTAGTTAAGGGAATTACTTCCCTTAGCGTTAGAAAATAGTAGTCTACCAGCGATAGTGAGCAAATGCTTTATTAGCTTCTGCCATTCTATAAGTATCTTCTTTTTTCTTGAATGCATTACCTTTATCAGATGATGCGTCCATTAATTCATTTGCTAATCTTTCAGCCATAGTTCTTTCATTTCTCTTACGAGAAGAATCAATTAACCATCTGATAGATAACGATAGTTGACGTACAGGGCGTACTTCTACTGGAACTTGGTAAGTAGCACCACCAACACGGCGACTTTTTACTTCAATAATTGGTTTAATATTCTCAATAGCTTCATTAAATGTATCTATACCAGTTTTTTCACCACGTGAGCTAATGATATCCATTGCGCTATATATGATTTTTTCTGCTGTAGATTTTTTACCATCTAACATGATTTTATTTATAAATTTCGTTAAAACTTTGCTTCCATAAACTGGGTCAGGCATAATTTCACGAACGGGAGCTTTTCTTCTTCTCATTTAGAATTCCTTTTTCTTCAATTTTCTCAAATTTACTCAAAATAAACTACTTAAAGTTTATCCTGTAGCTACTTGAATATTTTGGCTATAAGCCTTTTTACTTTTCTAAAAAATAAATAACTTATTTTTTAGGACGTTTTGTACCATATTTAGATCTAGCAACCGTACGGTTAGCAACACCTGCAGTATCTAATGCACCACGAACGATATGATACTTAACACCAGGTAAATCTTTAATACGACCACCACGAACTAGAACGATAGAGTGCTCTTGAAGGTTATGACCTTCTCCACCGATATAAGAAATAACTTCGAAACCTGAAGTTAATCTAACTTTTGCAACTTTTCTTAAAGCCGAGTTAGGTTTTTTTGGTGTAGTTGTGTAAACACGAGTACAAACACCACGACGCTGTGGACACGATACAAGAGCTGGTGATTTTGATTTTTTAACCACACGTTTACGCTCTTTACGAATCAATTGATTGATTGTAGGCATACAATTCCTTTACTTAATTTTTCCAGTAGAATTTAACTCACTATTTTTAGAGAGTTATAGACGCGTAATAATATACAAAAGGTGATTAAAGTTAGCTTATTTTAAGTGTGGATTAATTTATATGTAGTTGAATGAGAATTAAATACTCCTATGCCTAAGCATAAGAGCATTTATAAGTAAATAAGTTTATCTACTCATCTTCGTTATCGAAAATAATTTCTTGATCTTTATATATACCAGTTCCAACAGGAATAGTACGACCAATAATAACATTTTCTTTAAGATCATTAAGATAATCAATCTTAGCAGAAACTGCAGCTTCTGTAAGAACCTTAGTAGTATCTTGAAAAGATGCAGCTGAGATAATACTATCTGCAGCAACAGCAGCTCTCGTTATACCAACTAAGAAAGGTTCAGCAATCGCAGGACGACCACCTAAACGTGTAATCTTTTCATTTTCAGCTTTAAATTTAGCTTTAGAGATTAAGTCACCTTGAATAAACTTAGTGTCACCAGATTTTACAATTTTTATTTGTCTTAGCATCTGAGTGAAAATTACTTCAATATGCTTATCAGAGATATTAACACCTTGAGAACGATAAACTTGCTGAACTTCAGATACTAGGTAATTATAAAGTGCTTTTACACCCATAATACGTAGTAATTCATGTGAAGAAATAATACCAGTAGTCAGTCTCTCACCAGCATGAACAAAATCATTTGCCGCTACAACAGCAACATGAGATTTATCTACAAAATACTCTTTAACAATCCCATTCTCAGATGCAATTACTATACGTACTTTTCCACGTAACGTTTTACCAAAGCTTACAGTACCATCAATTTCTGAGATAAGAGCTGTTGCTTTTGGACGACGACCTTCAAAAAGTTCAGATACACGTGGAAGACCACCTGTAATATCACTTGATTTTTGAAGAGCTTTTGGTGTTTTAGCAATAATATCAGCTACTTTAACTGTAGCCCCATCTTCAACAAATAGAGATGATTTAGCGTCAATAGCATATCTTAATAATTCACCATCTTCTGTTGAAAGAACAATAGTTGGCTTATAATCAGCAGAGATATAGTCATGAATTACAAGACGCGTTTTACCAGTTAATTCATCTAGTTGTTCAGTAGCTGTAGTTCCTGGAATGATATCTTCATATTGAACAACACCGTTTGCTTCTGATATAACTGGATTTGAGTATGGATCCCATTCAGCAATAACACTTGTTTCATCAATTGAAGGCTTAGCGATTAATACTCCAGCTTCAACTGCAACATCATCATCAGCAACAATAACTGAACCACGAGCTATATAGTGTCTAACTGCTTCACGGTTATTTGAATCAACAACTGTTGCAAATAAGCCTTTTTCTACTACATTATATCCTGATTTAAGACCTTCAAATCTTTCTAAATAGTCGCCTTTAAGTAAGAAGTACTTAACTACTCCCTCTTCTTTAGCAAATATTTTTTGTGTTACAGGAGCACCATTTTCAACTAATATCTCAGATGCATATGGTATACGACTTGGTACGTTCCAACCATCTTTTATTGTCTCAACTACTGACTCTAGTTCAGTAACTTCAGATCCACTCTCATATGGGAAGTAATACTTACCTTCAATTTGTCCAGATATACCGGCTAATTCATTTGGTTTAGCAATTTCATTTTTACGAAGAACATAACGTACAGTTTCTTTCTTAGAAGCTATGCTTATAATTACTTCATCATGAACAGTTTGAATTTTTAGTGTACCAGCAAATGGAGCTTTAATTTTAGGTTCAACTAAAAGTACAGCAGCATTTCTTCTATTGGCAACAATATTTTTACCTTCTTTAGAAACATAAGTTTTAAGGTTATAGTAACGAATAAAACCTTCTTTCTCAGATATAACTTGACGTTCTTGTGCAGTTGAACTTGCCGTTCCACCAACGTGGAATGTACGAAGCGTAAGCTGTGTACCAGGTTCACCAATTGACTGTGCAGCAATAATACCAACTGCTTCACCAGTACGAACAATATGACCAGTTGCAAGGTTAACACCATAACATAAAGCACAAATTCCCTTTTCACTTTTACAAGTTGTAGGAGTTCTAATATGTGCAGTTTTAATTCCAGCTTCTGCAATTACTTTAGCAGATACTTCATCAAGTAATGTTCCCTCAGCAAATAGAATTTCATTTGAAATTGGATCGATAATATCATCAGCTAAAACTCTACCATTTAATCTGTCTTCTAAAGACTCAATAAGTGTATTTTGATCTTGAATATCTGAAATCTCAATACCTTCGTGAGTATGACAGTCATGTTCAACAATCTTAACATTTTGTGCAACATCAACTAGCTTACGAGTTAGGTAACCAGCATTTGCTGTTTTAAGCGCTGTATCGGCAAGACCTTTTCTAGCACCGTGAGTTGAAATAAAGTACTCAATTACATTAAGTCCTTCTTTAAAGTTTGAAACAATTGGTGTTTCAATAATATCACCACTTGGTTTAGCCATAAGACCACGCATACCAGCTAACTGACGAATCTGTGCAGCAGAACCACGAGCACCAGAATCAGCCATCATGTGAATAGAGTTAAAACCATCTTTATCAGTTTGAACTAGTTCCATCATCTGAGAAGCAAGAGTATTATTAGTATCTGTCCAAACATCAATAATTTTGTTATATCTTTCTTGTTCAGTTAAAAGACCAGCATCAAATTGTTTTTGAATTTCAATAACTCTGTTCTTACTATCTGTAACTTTAGCTAACTTAGTTTCTGGAATAATAATATCATCAATAGAAATAGATACACCAGATTCTGTTGCATGCTTAAAACCTAAATCTTTCAACCTATCAAGGAAAGATGCAGTTATACCAATACCACCATGCTTTTGAACATAGTCAACAATTTCATTGATATATTTTTTCTTCATTACTCTGTTCCAAAGTTCTGCTGGAACAAAATCTGGAAGAACAGCTTTTAGAAGCATACGACCAGCTGTTGTATGAATAATTCTACCATCAACTCTAGTTCTCACTTTTGCGTGTAAATCAAGTGCACCATGCTCAATAGCAATTCTAACTTCATCAACATTTGCAAAAAGTTTATTTGAACCTCTAACCCCATTTTTTTCTAATGTGATGTAGTAAATTCCCAGAACCATATCCTGAGATGGTGTAGCAATAGCTTTACCAGATGCAGGAAGCATAATATTCATAGATGCAAGCATAAGTACTTTACATTCAGCTATTGCAGCTGAAGATAAAGGTACGTGTACAGCCATTTGGTCACCATCGAAGTCAGCATTAAATGCCGCACAAACTAGTGGGTGAAGCTGAATAGCTTTTCCATCAATTAGTTTAGGGTGAAATGCTTGAATAGAAAGCTTATGAAGTGTTGGTGCACGGTTAAGCATAATAGGGTAACCATCAACGATTTCAGCTAGACACTCCCAAACTTCGTTTGTTTTGTCTTCAATCATTTTCTTAGCAGCTTTAACTGTAGTTGCATAACCTTTATCTTCTAGTTTTGCAATAAGATGTGGCTTAAATAGCTCAAGAGCCATTTTCTTTGGTAAACCACACTCATCCATAGCTAAAGATGGACCAACAACAATTACAGAACGACCAGAGAAGTCAACACGTTTACCAAGTAAGTTTTGACGGAAACGTCCTTGCTTACCTTTAATGATTTCACTTAATGATTTAAGTGGACGTTTGTTAGCACCTTTTACAGCATTAGCACGACGACCATTATCAAACAATGCATCTACAGATTCTTGAAGCATACGCTTTTCATTACGAACAATAATCTCAGGAGCTTCTAGTTCAACTAGACGCTTAAGTCTTTGGTTACGGTTAATAACACGACGATACAAATCATTTACATCAGAAACAGCAAACTTACCGCCATCTAAAGAAACAAGTGGTCTTAAATCTGGTGGAAGAACTGGTAAAACAGTTAACATCATCCATGCAGGATTATTTCCAGAGTTTAAGAAAGACTCAATAACTTTAAGTCTTTTAGCAATTGTTTTTCTTTTAGCCTCAGATTTTGTAAGTTCAATATCTTCTTTTAGTTGAGTAAATAAATCAACTAGGTCAATAGAATCTAATAAATCACGAATAACTTCTCCACCCATACGAGCTTTAAAGCCTAGTGCATCAAATCTTTGAACTAAAGTTCTGTATTGTTCTTCATTTAAAACATCATACTTAAGTACAGGTGTTTTAGCTTCAGCGTCATAATATGCTTCTCCGCCAGACTCAACAATATATGCTTCATAATAAAGTACACGTTCTAAATCTTTCATCTTAATACCAAGTAAAGTACCAATTCTTGAAGGTAAAGAACTAACATACCAGATGTGTGCAACAGGAGTTACAAGTTCGATGTGACCCATACGGTTACGACGAACTTTAGTGCTAGTTACTTCAACACCACACTTCTCACATACAACACCCTTATAACGCATCTTTTTATATTTACCACAAAGACACTCATAGTCTCTTACTGGTCCAAAAATTTTCGCACAAAAAAGCCCATCACGTTCTGGCTTTAAAGTACGGTAGTTAATAGTTTCTGGTTTCTTAACTTCACCATGACTCCAAGACATTACCTTCTCAGGAGAAGCTAAACGAAACTGTAGTTGCTTAATGTCTTTTGGTCTTTTATCTTCTGTTACTTCAATAGGTACTAGTTTACTCATCGTCTTCAACCTCGTCAAAAATCTCTACATCAAGAGCCAATGCTTGAAGCTCTTTAGTTAATACAAATAGTGTTTCTGGAATACCAGATGCTGGAATCAGCTCACCTTTAGTAATTGCTTTATAAGCACGAACACGACCATCAACATCATCTGACTTGATAGTTAGCATCTCTTTTAGAACTGCAGAAGCTCCATAAGCTTCTAAAGCCCAAACTTCCATCTCACCAAATCTTTGTCCACCAAATAACGCTTTACCACCAACCGGTTGTTGAGTTACTAGTGAATATGGTCCAGTTGAACGAGCATGAATTTTCTCATCAACAAGGTGATGTAGTTTAAGCATATACATATAACCAACATTTACACGCTCTTTAATCTTCTCGCCTGTCATACCATTATAAAGTACAACTTTACCATCTGTATCCATTTTAGCTAATTCAAATAATTTAGCAAATTCTATAGCGTTTACACCTTCAAAAATTGGTGAAGCAAATTTAACACCTTTTGACCAGTCACGTGCATAGTGTAAGAATTTCTCATCACTCATATCACCGATAACTTTAGATGCATTCATCAATTTTGCAACATTAGATATTTCAATCATTTTTGCACGAAGGTTATCTATAAAATCTTTTTGTTTAGTCTCAAATTGCTCTAAGATCTGGTTACCAAGTTCACGACCTGCCATACCTAAGTGCATCTCTAAGACCTGTCCAATATTCATACGAGATGGAACACCTAGAGGGTTTAGACATACATCAACGCTTCTTCCATCTTCCATATATGGCATATCAACTTCTGGAACAATTATAGAAACAATACCTTTGTTTCCGTGACGTCCAGCCATTTTATCACCAACTTTTAGTTGACGTTTAGTAGCAATGTAAACTTTTACATATTTAACAACACCATTAGCTAAAATATCATCTTTTTCTAAAATAGTTAGTTTCTCTTCGTGCTCATCACGGAAAAGTCTTTTCTCTTTTTGGAAATAGTTTTTAGTCTTATTATACTCATCTTGAATCTCTTCAGAGAAAGATTTAACAATAGCATTCATAGCAAAACGGTTTACTTCAACTAAGTCATCGCCATTAATGATGTCTCCAGCTTTATACTCTGTATCTGCAATTTTAATGTCAGAAATTAAAGCTTGTTTTGTAAGTAACTTAGTAATCCTTAACATCTCTTCTTTATCTATCATTAGAAGACGGTCATAGTGCTCACGCTCTAAATAATCTCTTTCTTCTTTTTCAAGTTCTAATGCACGAGGGTCTTTATCATAACCTTTTTTTGTAAAGATTTTAACATCAACAATAACACCTTCCATACTTGGAGGACAGTAAAGTGATTTATTTATAACATGACCAGCTTTTTCACCAAAAATTGCACGAAGTAAACGCTCTTCTGGAGTTGGTTTAACTTCACCTTTTGGAGAAACCTTACCAACTAAAATCATACCACCACTAACAGCAGTACCAATTTTTACAATACCACTCTCATCAAGGTGAACTAATTCATCATCTCTAACATTAGGAAGATCACGAGTAATCTCTTCAACACCATGCTTAAGTTCTCTTGCTTCAAGTTCTTTTTCATATATATGGACTGATGTAAAAGCATCTTTACGAATCATTCTCTCTGAGATTACAATAGCATCCTCAAAGTTATAACCATTCCAAGGCATGAAAGCAACCATAGCATTAACACCAAGTGCTAATTCACCTTGATTTATGTTTGGACCATCGGCGATGATTTGATTTTTTCTTACTTTTTGTCCAACTTTTACAATTGGCTTTTGAGCAAAAGAAGTATTTTGATTCGTACGAAGATTTTTTTGTAATGGATAATAATCTATATAGATTTCTCCATCATCATCTCCCATAACATAGATATGTTTTCCGTCTACTTTTTCAACAACACCTGAACGTTTAGCTTTAACACATTCCCATGCATCACGTGCAACAAGTTGCTCAACACCAGTTCCAACCATTGGAGCATGTGGTCTTAAAAGAGGAACTGCTTGACGTTGCATGTTTGATCCCATTAGGGCACGGTTAGCATCATCGTGTTCTAAGAAAGGAATAAGTGAAGCTGTAACACCAACAACCATATGAGAAGAAAGGTCTGCATATGAACACTCTAGAGGTGAACGAAGTAAAATCTCACCATCAATTCTTGTTGTAACAAGTTCATCAATAAATTGACCATCATCATCAAGTTTGTTAGATGCAGCAGCAATTTTTACACCCTCTTCTTGAGTTGCAGTTAGATACACTACTTTATCAAGAACTTTACCATCTTTCATAACTTTATATGGAGCTTCAATAAAACCATGCTCATTTACTTTTGAGTAAGTTGCAAGAGTATTGATAAGACCAATATTTTGACCCTCTGGAGTCTCAATAGGACAGATTCTACCATAATGAGTTGGATGAACGTCACGTACTTCAAAGCCGGCACGTTCTTTTACAAGACCACCTTCACCAAGAGCAGAAAGACGACGTTTATGTGTAACTTCAGAAAGTGGATTCGTTTGATCCATAAACTGTGAAAGTTGACCACCAGAGAAAAATTCCATAATTGTTGAAGTAATCATCTTTGAGTTAATTAAATCATGAGGCATTAACTCAGCCATTGGACCACTCATTGTAGATAACTTATCTCTAATAGCTTTTTGCATTTTGATAAGACCATTGTGTAACTCATTACCAAGTAGCTCACCAATTGAACGGATACGACGGTTACCTAAGTGATCTCTATCATCAATATGACCTAGACCATTTTTAACTTTAATAACGTATTTAACAGAGTTAATAACATCTTCATGAGTTAAAACAGTTACATATTCAGGGATGTTAAGTCCTAGTTTATGGTTCATTTTCATACGACCAACTTTAGTTAGGTCATATCTTTCTGGATCAAAAAATAGTTGCTTTACAAAGATTTTTGCAGCTTCTTTTGTAACTGGCTCACCCGGTCTCATAACTTTATAGATACGAATAGCAGCTAAATCATTTTCATCTTCAATTTCTTCAGTTTGTTTAAGTAATTTTAGAGAATCTGCATCTGCGTTGAATGCGTTTATAATCGAGCTATCAACACCATCAGCTAAATCATTAGCAATTTTAAATTCACTTACACCAATTTCAGCCATCTTTTTAAGTTTAGTCTCATCAATACGAGCCATTGTGTCAAAAAGAATTTCTCCTGTCTCAGGATCAATAATTGGTTCAGCTAAGTAACGGTCAATAAGAATTTCTAGTGGATATTCAATTGATTTAAGTCCATCATCAATAAATTTTTGTGCTTTTTTAGCTGAAAGTCTTTTCCCCGATTGAACAAGAACCTTACCATCTGTATCAACTATGTCATAATTTAATCTTGCAGTGAAATCGCTAGGATTGAAATCCATAGAAAATTTATTGTCATCAATACTAATTGTCTGAATTGGATAAAATAGTTTTAATATATCTTGTTTAGAATAGCCTAAAGCACGGAACATAATAGTAACTGGTACTTTACGACGCTTATTAATTCTCATATATAAAATGTCTTTTGGATCATACTCGAAATATAACCAAGAACCACGGTCTGGGATAATTTGACCAGTATAAATAAGCTTATTACCAGCTGTAGTTGACTCTTCTTCTTTAAAAATAACACCTGGTGATCTGTGAAGTTGGTTAACAACAACACGCTCAACACCATTAATGATGAATGAAGTTCTCTCTGTCATTAGTGGAATATCACGAACAAAAATACTTTGTTCCTTAATATCTTTCACACCAAGTTTTTCCTTAGTGTTCTCATCTCTGTCCCATAGTACAAGACGTGTTTTCATTCTTAAGCTAACAGCATAAGTAAGACCACGTTCCATACATTCTCTAACAGTATATTTTGGGTTTGCTACTTCACTACCAATATACTCAACAGTAAGTCTGTTTTGAGTATCATGAATAGGAAAAACTGATTGAAATACTTGTTCTATACCACTTGTTGCTCTATCTTTAGCATCTAACATCAAAAAGTTATCATATGAACTTTGTTGTAGTTGTAGTAAGTTTGGTACTTCAATTTGTTGAGGGGTTTTAGAGAAATCTACACGAAGACGGTTTCCGGAGTATAAAGTGTTTAACATAGGCTACCTCGATAAGTAATTAGTATCATATTCAAGCGTCCTTGAATGATTTTTGTGGGGCTCTAATTAGAGCTTTATTTGACAGTGCTTATAAACGACATAAGGGCACTTTTACAAAGAGACAAAGTCTCATTGTAAAAGCGCCCAGAAATTTGTTAATTTACACAGGAAATAATTCCTGTGTAAATATAGAGTAGGTTAATAATTATTTAACTTCTACTGTTGCGCCAGCTTCTTCAAGTGCTTTTTTAGCTTCTTCAGCAGTATCTTTATCTACACCTTCTTTGATAGTAGATGGTAAACCTTCAGTTGCTTCTTTTGCTTCTTTAAGTCCAAGACCAGTAAGAGCACGAACAGCTTTAATAACGCCGATTTTTTTAGCACCAACATCAGTTAAAATTACATCAAATTCAGTTTTTTCTTCAACAGCTTCACCAGCTGCAGCACCAGCCATAGCTACAGGTTGTGCAGAGACACCGAATTTTTCTTCAAATTCTTTTACTAATTCAGAAAGTTCTAATACAGAAAGTCCTGAAATAAATTCTAATACGTCTTCTTTAGTTACAGCCATGTGTAATCCTTTAATTTATCACGATGATAGAAATAATTCCGTCATCTACGCTAACGTTTAATTTTACCTAATGTAAAACCAATACGTACAAGCATTTTAGTCTGAGCAATCAGACAGCCATGAAGAGTGGACTAAGCCGCTTCTTCTTCTTTTTTAGCTCTAAGTGCTTCAAGACCAATAGTAAAGTTAGCAATAGGTGCCATCCAAGTTGCAGCAAGCATTGCAAGAAGCTCATCACGTCCTGGAAGTTTAGCAAATGCTTCAACTTTAGAAGCATCAGCAACTTCACGATCTATATATGCAGATTTAATAATGAATTTCTCATTACCTTTTGCAAACTCAGCAACAACTTTAGAAGTTGCAACAGAATCATCACCCCAAACTAATATGTTTGTATCTTTTAGCTCAACACCAGTTAAATCAGATTTCTTAAGTGCAATAGTTGCTAAAGTATTTTTAACAACTTGTACTTTCGAATCTTTACCACGTGCGATTTTTCTTAAACCTTCTAAATTAGAAACGCTTAAACCTTTATAGTCACAAAAGATTACAGCTTGTGCTTCTTTAAACTCATTAGAAAGTACTTCAATAATTTCAGCTTTTTGTGTTTTTGTCATAGAATATTTCTCCTTTCCAGACAACACTTCAACAGGTAACTGCAATTGCAGTAAATTAAGCTTTCGCTCCTATATCTCTAGTCCATAAAATGCAGTTACAAAAGTAGTAACTTTATAGTGCCTTAATAAAATTAAGACACTAAAAATCACTAATACCTATTTGATATCAGCTAGTTCGTTTACGTCAAGTTTTACTGCTGGACTCATAGTCAAACTAAGTGTACCAGATTTGATATAACGACCTTTAGCAGAAGCAGGTTTTTGTTTGTTAATTGCTTTCATAAGTGAAATTAAGTTTTCAGCAATTTGAGTTGCTTCAAAACTTGATTTACCAATACCAGCATGGATGTTACCTTTTTTGTCAACTCTAAAGTTAACTTGTCCACCCTTAACATTTTTGATAGCTGTAGCAACATCTGGAGTTACAGTACCAGTTTTAGGGTTAGGCATAAGACCTTTTGGCCCTAGAATACGACCGATTTGACCAACTAGTCCCATACAATCTGGTGCAGCAACAACTACATCAAAGTTGAAGATTCCCTCTTTGATTTGTGCTACTAAGTCATCAGTACCAACGATATCAGCACCAGCAGCTTTAGCTTCATCAGCTTTAACACCTTTAGCGAAAACAGCAACACGAACAGTTTTACCAGTTCCATGAGGAAGCACAATTGCACCACGAACCATTTGGTCAGCATGTCTTGGATCTACATTTAGATTAAGAGCCACTTCAACAGTTTCGTCAAATTTAGCACTTTTAAGGTCTTTAACTGTACTAGATCCGTCTACAACACCATATAATTTTGTACTATCAATTTTTTCTAATAATTGTTTATATCTTTTACTCATATTCAAATTCTCCTATGTAATTCTGCCACAAAATTTAAAATCACTGTGGTCGATGATTCTATTTGCTACTCTACTACTTCTATACCCATTGAACGAGCTGTACCCGCTATTGTATTAGCAGCCATATCTTTGTCATCAGTATTTAAGTCAGCTATTTTTGTATCAACAATTTCCATTAATTGAGCACGTGTGATTTTTCCAATTTTATTTTTTAGAGGATTATCAGTACCTTTTTTAATTCCAGCTGCTTTCATTAGAAGTGCAGATGCCGGTGGTTGTTTTGTAATAAAAGTAAAACTTCTATCTGTATAAACTGTGATAACAACAGGAACTTTGAATCCCATTTTATCTTTTGTCTTTTCATTAAATGCCTTAGTGAATTCCATGATGTTAACACCACGTTGTCCAAGAGCTGGTCCTACTGGTGGTGCAGGATTTGCTTTACCAGCGTCAATATGTAATTTAATATAATCCATTACTTTTTTTGCCATATTATTTCCTTTTATTATTTAGTACTTAACCTGAATGATTTCAGTTCACCAACTTACTACGCTGACATTAAATTTCTAGTGAAATCTAACATCAGCGTAGAAATTAAATTTATATAATTTTTTCTACCTGTGTATATGAAATATCTACAGGAGTTGCTCTTCCAAAAATTGAAACATTTAGTTTCAGAGTACCATGCTCTAAATCATATTCATCTACAGTTGCAGTAAAGTTTGCAAATGGTCCTTCAATAATACGAACAGTTTCACCATTATCAAAATACACTTTTGGTTTAGGTGCTGCACGATTATTTACACGGTCCAGAATAACATTAATATCATGTTCACTTAAAGGTGTTGGGGTATTCGCTTCACCAATAAATCCAGATACTTTTGGTAAAGCAGTAATTAAGTGCTGAACTTCAGTATTTAAATCTATGTTTGCAAACACATATCCTGAATACAATGAACGCTCAGTTATCTTTTTCTTACCATCTTTTACTTCAATAACATCTTCAGTTGGAACAATTACTTCTTTTATAAAGTCTTGTAAACCCATTTCTTCTATCATATTAAGGATTGCTTCACGAACAGCTCTTTCACTACCATATGTTTGTATTGAATACCATTGATGTGCCATATATTTTCCTTAACCTAAAATTGCTGACATAACGGCTGACATAAGTAAGTCAACTAAAGCTAAAAAAGCAGCTATTACACTGACCACTATTAAAACAGAGATATAAGCTTGTTTAACCTGACCTTTTGTAGGAAAGATAACCTTAGTTAATTCTGATCTTGCATTTCTTATGTGTGTACCTAAATTCATTAAACTTTCCTAAACGTGCATTAATTATAAATAAAGCTTCAAGCTTCACTAATAATTAATGGAAGTGGCAGGCACAGGGGGACTCGAACCCGCAACACCCGGATTTGGAATCCGGTGCTCTACCATTGGAGCTATGCGCCTATATTTTTATAAATAGGACATTGCCCTATTTAAAACCAAAAAGAGATGATACTATTAAAGTTTCATCTCTTTGTGAGTTGTATGCTCTCTACAGAACTTACAGTATTTTCTTACTGAAAATTTTTCAGTATGAGTTTTTTTATTCTTAGTTGTGTGATAATTACGTCTAGTACATTTCTCACAACCTAAGTGAATCGCTTCTCTCATGTTAATTAACCTTTAAAAGGATTAGTGCAAAATTCGCGTAAGCGAATTATGCAAGAATCTGAGCAACAACACCAGCACCAACAGTTCTACCACCTTCACGGATAGCGAACTTAGTACCTTGTTCCATTGCAATTGGGTGAATTAACTCAGCAGTAATACTTACGTTATCACCTGGCATAACCATCTCTGTACCTTCTGGTAAAGTGATTGCACCTGTAACATCTGTTGTACGAACGTAGAACTGAGGACGGTAACCGTTAAAGAAAGGAGTGTGACGACCACCCTCATCTTTACTTAGTACATAAATCTCAGCAGTAAATTTCGTATGAGGAGTAATAGTACCTGGCTTACAAAGTACTTGACCACGCTCAACATCATCTTTACCAATACCACGAACTAGAATACCACAGTTATCACCAGCTACACCTTGATCCATTTCTTTACGAAACATTTCAACACCAGTAACAGTAGTAGTTTGTGTATCTCTAATACCAACGATTTCAACAGTTTCACCTATTTTAACAGTTCCACGTTCGATACGACCAGTTACAACTGTTCCACGACCAGAAATTGAGAAAACATCTTCAACAGGCATTAAGAAATCTCTGTCAGTTTCACGAGTAGGCTCAGGAATATAAGCATCTACTGTTTTCATTAGTTCTTGAATCTTTGCTGACCACTCACCAAGAGTACCAGTTTTTGCTTCTTCAAGAGCTTTAAGAGCTGAACCAGCTGTGATTGGAGTATCATCACCTGGGAAATCGTACATGTCAAGAAGTTCACGAATTTCCATCTCAACTAATTCCATTAGCTCTTCATCGTCAACCATATCTTCTTTATTCATGAAAACAACTAGGTAAGGAACACCAACTTGCTTAGAAAGAAGAATATGCTCACGAGTTTGTGGCATTGGGCCATCTGCTGCAGAAACAACTAGAATAGCACCATCCATTTGTGCAGCACCAGTAATCATGTTCTTAACATAATCCGCGTGACCTGGACAATCAACGTGTGCATAGTGACGTGCATCAGTTTCGTACTCAACGTGTGAAGTAGCGATTGTAATACCACGTTCTCTTTCTTCTGGAGCATTATCGATTGCATCGTAATCCATAAGTGCTGCACCATTAGTTACTGCTAATACTGCTGTAATAGCTGCTGTTAATGTTGTTTTACCATGATCTACGTGACCAATAGTTCCAATGTTTACATGCGGTTTATTACGCTGAAATTTTTCTTTTGCCATAGTGTCCTCCGACTTTAATTGTGAATTGAAACGGGATTATACCCAAAAATCATTCAATTATTGCTTAAATTTTTACTATTATTTCTTAAATGGAGCTCACGAGCGGATTTGAACCGCCGGCCTCTTCCTTACCAAGGAAGTGCTCTACCCCTGAGCCACGAGAGCACAGATAATAATTGTATAATATAACCAAGCAATAATTGCATAATTTTTTTGTTTTAATAATTTTGTTTTTGTGATTAGATTTAAAGCTATATAGATATTTATATAATAAACTATATATGAAGTAATTTTATTTGAAATTGTACTTCAGCTTCCAGAAGATAATTGGTTCAATGGAGCGGGAGACGAGATTCGAACTCGCGACAGCCTGCTTGGAAGGCAGGAACTCTAGCCACTGAGTTACTCCCGCAGCTTCATTGATGGTGGTGGGAAGAGGAGTCGAACCTCTGAACCCATAGGGAGCAGATTTACAGTCTGCCGTCGTTGGCCACTTGACTATCCCACCGTTTATAATTATTCTGGTCTAACACTGTTTCTAATATTCTAATTTCAATGGTGCTGACACGAGGATTTGAACCCCGGGCCTGTTGATTACAAATCAACTGCTCTAGCCAACTGAGCTATGTCAGCATCGAAATTGAAACAGAATTATAGTGCAAAAGTTTTTCTATGTCAAGAGTTTTCTAGAGAAATTTATAAAATCTTCATCTTTTAGTATAATTGGCTTAAATTTACCCTTATATTCACGTATTTCCTTAGCAATTTTGTCCAAAAAGCTAGGCTTAATATGATTTATGTATAAGCTTAAGTCGTCTTTTTTGATATTTTCTATACTTTTAAATAATAAATCTGGCGTTAAATGCTTACTCTCTTTTGCAAGAATTGGCATAGTTGATGGGAAAGAACATTCAATTACAATAGAATTTATATCTTCTCTTGTATTAATTATTTCTACTACATTATCTAAAGAGTAAGTATCAGCTGTAATTAGTACTGAACTTCCGTCTCTTTTGAATATATATCCACAACTTGGAACGGTATGATCTGTCTTAAATGCTTCAATAGATTCATTTTCATTTAATATATATTCTTTGCCTAACTCTATTTCATTATAAGCTAATGCTGGCGTATCTGAGTTTATCAAATTTATTACTGAGAAGTCAGGCCATATTAAGTCATTGAAAAAATGTTTTTTTAGTGCTTTTATAGTTGCTGGTAATCCCATGATATTTAGCGTTTTTGTTCTAAGAGAAAAATAATTATCTAATATATATGCTATATCACTAATATGATCAAGATGAGAATGTGTCAGCCATATATTTTCTATCTCTACACTCTGCTCATCTAAAGTATTAAGTAAATTTCCTGCATCTATAACATTAGATTTGTTTAATAAGAATGAACTTGTTCCAAAACCTTTAGCTCTTGTTCCATAAGCTCCTAGTATCTGTATACTTTTAGTTACTGATTCTTTATCTACGACACATTCTTCATAAGCGTCTTTAAACTTTTCTCTAACTGCTAAAATATTATCTATATTCTCAAAGAATAGGTCTGTTAATTTTGGGTCAAAATGCTCACCTCTTTCTTCTTTAAAGAGATTAAATATTCGTTTATCATCCCAAGCTTTTTTATATACTCTATCAGACCCTAAAGCATCAAAAACATCAGCCATTGCAGTAATTCGTCCAAAGATATGAATATCTTCACCCTTCAACTTCCTTGGATACCCTTGCCCATTCCATTTTTCATGATGTTCATGAGCAACTATAGATGCAGCTTTTAACAGCGGTCTATCAGAATTTTTTATCATTGAATAACCTAATTCTGCATGAGTATCCATTATTTTTCTTTCTTCATCATTAAAACGACCAGGTTTTTTCAAGATAGCATCAGGTATTGCAACCTTTCCAATATCATGCATTGGACTAGCTTGTTTCAAAAGTTCTGCCTCTTTTTCATCCATTCCATAAGCAAGTGCCAAAATTCTTGAATACTCCGCAACTCTTTTTACATGATTTCCTGTTTCTTTACTTCTACTCTCAGCAATAGCACCCATAGTGAAAATCACTTCTTTTTGGGTGTCTTCTATTTCATTTGTTAGCCTTGCAGATACAAGTGTCTCAGCAGCGTATGTACTTGCCAACATGAGACGTTCCATATCTCTTTTATCAAATAAACCTTTTTTACCTCTATGATTTATTACTTGAAATGCACCTATAATCTTATTATCATTATCAAACATAGGTATAACCATCATGCTTTTTGTTACATAACCAGTTTTTTTATCTATGTCTGGATTGAATCTATCATCCATATAAACATCATCAATAATTATTTTTTTTGCTGTTGCTATACTACTTCCAACTATGCCTGAGTTGATCGGTAGTCTTATAGCATCCATTTCATGAGCAAATGTTGTCCAAATCTCTTGTTTTTCTTCATCAACAACCCAAACCGTACATCTATCAGAAGATGTTAAAGCTCTACCCATATCAGCAAGAAGCTCTATAATCTCATTGTATTCTCTCGAGGCAGAGACTTCAGTCAAGTATGTAAATATCATTTGCAGTATTTCATTTGCACCTAAGCTTCTTGCGTGTTTCATTATTTATCTCCTCACTACTTTGTTGTCATTTTATGAACGCCCCAAGGTTGCTCATTCTTGATATATGGCAAAAAATATTTTGATGGATTATCATCATATTTTTCTACTATGTAATCAAATAGTAGCTTTGCCTCTTTAAAATTAGCACTTTTATATATAGTAAGAGCCTTGTCATATAATTTTTTAATCTCTTTAGACTCATCTGTGTTTGGCATCAATTGATAAAGAAGTACGGCTTCATCTTTGCCTTTTACTTTTACCGGTTCTATTTCTCTATATATAAACTTATCATTAATTTTTGCTACGGTAAATTCTGTAATTAAAATATCTATACCATAGTTCTTAGTTAGACCTTCTACTCTAGATGCAAGATTTACTCCATCTCCAATAACAGTATAGTTAAACCTAGTATCTGAGCCCATATTACCAACAACTACATTAGCTGTGTTAATCCCTATACCTATCCTAATAGGGTCTAAGTTTTCAAAAGCAAGTTCTTCATTTAATACATCTAGCTTTTCTATCATTTCTAAGGCTGTCCTACAAGATGCATCCGCATGATCTTTAACATCAATAGGTGCGTTAAAAAATGCCATTACAGCGTCTCCTATGTATTTATCAAGCATCCCTCCATTGTCTAAGACTGTATTTGTCATAGGGCTGAAGTATCTGTTTAGCAAATTAATCAAGCTAACTGGATCCATAGATTCTGATATGGAAGTAAACCCACGAATGTCGCTGAAGAGGATGCTTAGTTCTTTGCTCTCTCCACCAAGAGAAAGTGCCTCAGGATGTTCAATAAGCTTATCAAGTAAATCACCTGACAAATAATTTGAAAAGGCACTTCTTAAAAACCTACCCCTTTTCTCTTGCAGGTTAAAAGCTACTGCTTCAACAGCAATTAGGCTAAAAATTAAAGATATAAGAGGGTATAAAAGATCTACATAAATCATCTGGCTAATAAACAGATATTTTATATATGTATAGACCAACAAATATACAGTTATATTAATACTTACTCTATGTAAAATCTTTTTAAACAACAATACTAAAACAAATGGAAGTAAAACCATTAAGACAATCAGCAAGGGAGTAATCGCTTGTGGTTCTTTTATTAGATGGTTCTCAAGTAAATTTGATATAAAGGTGTAGTGAAGTAGTGGTCCAGGCATAAAACCCATTGGTGTACTTACTACATCACCCGCTCCTACTTCTGTAATACCTAAGATCACTATTTTTTCCTTAAAGTAGTCCGGGTTTACTTTACCTGTTACAACATCTAAAAATGAAATTATATTATACTGCTCTGGATGATAAAAATTAAGTCTGATAAAACCTTTATTATTTAGCCCAATTAAATGTTCATCAAGTTCCACATGAGATGCATCTACTCTATTTATGTCTTTGTTAAACTTTAGTCTAAGCCCTTGAATACCCAAAGATGGATACAAAATATTTTGAAAATAAACGGCTATAGGGTATGAACGAAGCAGGTGATCGCTTTCACTTAGAGTAGAAAAACTTCCACTTAAAGAACATGATTTTAAAATAGGTAAAATATTCATCTCAGCAAATGGTGAACTTATGAAAAGTGGTTTTTTGAACATTGATATTTGTGACTGAAGCAAGTCAAGGGATGAGTCGCCTAATATATTTAGTTCCTCATTAGTTATTGTTTGTGTTGACTGATTTCTAAGAAAGAAACCACATACACTTAAGTTAAGATTAGAAATTGATTTAGCCAATGCAGAATCTTGTTGCTCAGAAGTTGGCTCCGAGAAAATCATATCCATCAAAACAACATCAGCACTTGCAAGAGAATCAATTCCGCTGGCTATTATCTCCCTATCCCAAGGCCATCTTCCAAACTCATTTACGCTAGGCTCATCCACAGCTACAAAAACAACATCTTTGCTTGGTTCTTTTTTCTGTAAATCAAAATTAATATCATTATAGCGAAGAGAAAAACTTTCAAATGGTTCTACTTTATATATTTGCAACAAAAGTGTTACTAACAAAATAGGAAGTAAAACAGCGAAATAAAGAAGCTTATCCTTCATTTAGATTACTTTATGGTTTCTATTAGTTTTTCAAAACTCTCAAACTCTTCATCATCTTCTTTACTCCAAGCCTTTTCGCTGACTTTATTTCCCTCAAAAGAAACAGTATTTCTTTCTTGAAGGTCAAATTCTTTTGTTATAAGAGCCGTGCCTTTAGTTTGCTCAGAAATATACTTTTGGTAATCAGCTTCTTGTTGTGATATATATTTATTGTACTCTGCTTGAACCGCTTTTCTGTATAGTTCAAATTCTTCTTTTATACTTTGGATTCCTACAACACCCTCTTTTAATTTTACAGATCCATTATTATCTGAATTAACAATAAATGTAGTTCCCTTAATCCCTATAATCGCAAAAGGTGTTTTAACTTTAAGAGAATTCTTCGCGTCCCTTGAAGTAATATTATAATAAACCTTACCCTCTTGCTGTTGTGTTAGGTTATTAGATACAAAGTGTAGAGTTGAATTTGAGTCTAAAACTAATTTTGAGCCGTCTAAAAGTTTTATAACAGCATTTGAGTCTCTAGAAGTAGTAATTAAATCCCCTTGCTTTACTTCTAAACCTTCAATCACTTTATTCTTTTTAAATGAGTCCTCGCTCTTTACTTTCACATTTCCATTTACTAGTTCAACCATCCCCAAAGTTGTACTTGCACTAGACACTGTTACAGATAACATAGCTATGAAAAGAGACATTAAAATTTTCTTCACAATAAACCCCCAAATTCATTTTCAACTATTATATCATTTAAATTGATACAATTAGATAAAAATTTACCTACCTAAAACACTAAGGACATATATGCTAAAAGTACTATTCTCACCATCAGAGGGCAAAAACAGTGGGGGTAAAGAAACTGCAAATGAATTGCTCGGTTCAACTAATGCAAGAAAAGATATATTGAATGAATACAATAAAATAGTTACAAGTGGCGACGAAGAGCTAATAAAAAATCTTTTCGGTTTTAAGAAACTTAGTGATTGTAAAGCTTATATCAATGATGTATTTAATTCTCCCCTTATGTCAGCCATACAGAGATACCAAGGCGTGGCTTATGATTACTTAGATGTAAGCACACTAGATGCAACACATGTAGAATATCTAAAGAAAAACATCATCATATTCTCTAACCTTTATGGACCAATCCTCGCAGGAGATGCTATTGCCAACTACAAAGTTAAACAAGGAAATGATATCGGCTCAATAGTTCCGGACAAGTTTTATAAAGAGAGATTTACCTATCAGTTAGATTTGTATTTGAACAAAGATGAAATTCTTGATCTTCGCGCGGGTTACTATGACAAGTTTTACAAAGTAAGCAAACCATATACAACTTTGAAGTTTTTAAAAGATGGTAAAACTGTTAGTCACTGGGCAAAAGCATATAGAGGTTTAGTTTTAAGAGAACTTGCAAAGAACAACATAAACTCTATGGAAGAATTTATGGCTTTAGAGATTAATGGGCTTAATGTAAAAGAGATTAAAGTAATAAAAAATAAGACCGAAATCGTATATGACATTACGCAGTAATAAGCTGTTGAGCTTTAACCATTCTATCTTCTAAAAGAGCTTTAATGAGTTTTTGCTTTTCATAATAATGATTTGTGGAAACAGAAACTAAGCCATCTTGGATTTGGTAACTTAGATCAATGGCATTTCTAGAGAAGTGATCAAAAACATTTTCCACTCTAATTCCGACTTGGCACTCTCTAGGCACAACGATTTTGCCATCTTTAGTAATCATTCCGTTCACTATACTTATAGTTGTCATGTTAAGTTCCTTATTTATACATAAAACAGAGTATAAAAAAATAACATGTAAAAATAGTGTAGAATTGCACTAATAAATAAAAAGGGTTAATTTTGCAAGATTCACAAGAATATATAGATAAAAGATCATACTTCGAGAAAATAATTACACTTTATGGAAGAAATGTAGTAGTAGAAGTTCTTCAAGATTCTACTGTAGAAGTACACAAACTCCATTTGGCATCTAGCAACAAACCTGATGGAGCTATTAAGACTATCTTAGCACTTGCCAAGACAAGAAAAATAGATATAACTTACCATGAAAAAAATTCTCTAAGCAGAATAAGTAAAAATGCCAAACAAGACCAGGGTGTAGCTATTGACATCATCGCTCAGACTTATAAAAGCGCTAATGAGATAAAAGATATGAAAAGTTATAGACTCATCGCACTTGATGGCATCCATAACCCTCAAAACTTAGGGATGATCATTCGTTCATGTGCAGCTGGAAACGTAGATGGCATCATCCTTCCTAAGAAAAGCTCTGCAAAAATATCACCACTTGTAATAAAAGCAAGTGCCGGAACACTATTTAAACTTCCTATATACTATTGTAATTCTCTTGATGAAATATTTCCTAGTTTAACAGATGCAAAAATATATTCATTGTCTTCTCACGCAAAAACTAGCATCTATGATGTTAAGCCAACAGAGAAATCTATTTTTGTTTTGGGAAATGAAAGCGATGGAGTAAGTCCTGAAGTGGAAAAACTTTGTAATGACTCTATAAGCATACCAATGCAAAGAGGTGTTGAGTCATTAAACGTTGCTGTTACAGCATCTCTCTTGGCTTTTATGAAATAATGAACACATCAATTCTAAATGGTATTATTATACTACTTATCTTTCAGTTAATCGGTGAGTCCTTGACTATACTATTTAGTTTAATTATTCCAGGGCCAATTATTGGAATGGTTCTTTTACTTCTTTTTTTACTCATAAGAAAGAAAAGTTATGAATCTTTAGATACAGCAGTTCTTTGGTTAATTAGATACCTTCCTTTATTAATCATTCCTGCAGCAGCTGGTATTATCACGCAGTTTGATGTTATCTCGAAAGAGTTTTGGCCTATAGTTTTATCTTTGAGTATAGGCACATTTGTGTCCTTAGCCTTAAGTATGAAAGTAATGGACATTCTTATAACTAAACAAGGCAAGAATAATGAATATTGATGCTTTACTTCTTTATATAAACACTTCACCATTACCTTGGTTAATATTTACTATTGGCTCATACAAAATCGGTCTATATGTTTATAAAAAAAGTAATCAATATGCTCTTTTACAACCTATAATTGTTGCATACGCTATTATGCTTCCTCTATTACTTTTGAGTGGAGTTTCGTATGAGCATTATTTTAAGTCAACAACACTAATCCACTTTTTTTTAGGTGCTGCTACAGTTGCTTTAGCTGTCCCTCTCTTTAATAACCTAAAGCATATTTACTCCCATTTTGTACCTTTAATCATTACTTTAGTTTTTGGTGGAATCTTAACAGCTATTAGCGCTGTTGGAATTTTATATATGTTTGATGCTTCAAGCGTTACGATGCTATCTATGAGTACTCGCTCGGTAACTGCGCCAATAACTATTATAATAGCTGAAGATATAGGAGCAAATCCATCTTTGGCAATAGGTTTTGTTTTGATTACAGCACTTCTCGGAGCTCTCTTTTCAGACTTAGTTATTCGACTTATGCGCATAAAACATGATGCTGCAAAAGGTTTTGCTCTAGGCTTGGTATCACATGCTGTTGGCGTTGCTAAGTCTATGGAAATAAGCCAAAAAGCAGCCGCTTTTGCAGCCTTAGCAATGGGACTTTATGGAGTCTGTGCAGCTATTATCTTACCTTTAATTGTTATGTATTGGTAGGGTAGTTAATATTTATTTTTATTAAGTACTTCTTTTATCCTTTATTTTAGTTATTTTCTCTCTAACTTTACTGCCTAAATCACGTTTTAATACCTCCTATCACTTTCTACTTTTTCCTAGTTTTAAACTATAATGATATTGGTTATCATTATAAGCATAGATTAAGCTTCTTTGTTTTATACTTCCTTATTGAAAATCATTATCAACAATGAAGAAGGAAAAAAATGAATACAATCATAGACTGTGAAGTAGACAAAATATACAAAGTAAAAAAACTCCATACTTCTGGGTTTTTACGACAAAGGCTTGTATCTTTTGGAATATTAAAAGGAGTTGAGATTAAACATCTCGCTCATACAAATCTAAAAGGTACATATAATATTGAGATTGGAAAAATGAGTGTAGTTTTGAGAAAAAATGAAGCTGAAATGATAGAGGTAGTATAAGATGAATCAAGAAAGAAAAAATATTAGAATTGCACTTGTTGGTCAACCAAATGTTGGAAAAAGTATGCTTACAAATTCTATTGGTAACACAACACTTCATGTAGGAAACTTTACCGGAGTAACTGTAGAAAAAAAAGAGATACACTTTAAATATAAAGACTACGATATAAGTATGATAGATTTACCTGGTACTTATATGCTAACGGAATATTCTACTGAAGAAAAAATCACAAGTAATTTTTTAAAAAATGAAGAATACGACATGATATTAAATATTGTAGATTCTACAAATTTAGAAAGAAACTTGCAGTTGACAAGTGAATTGTTAAATCTAGATAAAAAAGTAGTTATTGCTTTAAATATGATTGATGAAGCTAAAAAAGAAAATATAGAGATAAATTCAAACTATATGTGTGAACTTCTAGGAGTAGATGCTATCAAAGTTTCTGCATTGACGAAAGAAGGTATAGAACATTTATTGGCAATAATTATTAAAACATATACCTTAGAAAAAAAAGAATCAAAACTTATTTTTAGTAGTGAGATTGAAGAAGAGATATCAAACATAGTAAAACACCTCAAAGAAAATAAGTTTCATTCAAATATGTCATATAGAAAAATAGCTATAGATTTGATAAGTGAAAATAAAGATATCTATAAATATATACATGATGAACCTATATGGATTACACTTCAGTCAGTTGTTTTTAATGCGATTAAACATATAAAAATTCATCATGACGAAGATGCTATGATGGATATAATGGCAGAAGAATATATGGCATTTAACCAAGGTATACTTGCAGAAACTGTGAGTGTAAAGAATGTGGATGCTACTAAAACTACAACAACAAATAAAATTGATAAAATTTTAATACACCCAATACTAGGTCTACCAATATTTATATTTTTAATGTGGGGACTCTTTCAACTTACTTTTGAAATAGGTTCAATTCCAATGGACTATATAGACGCTTTCTTTGGTTATCTAGGAGACTCTATCGGTGCTACTATTACAAATGATGATTTTCGATCATTAGTCGTAGATGGTTTAATAGCTGGTGTTGGAGCAGTTGTATTGTTTGTTCCAAATATTATGATACTCTTTATAGGGATTGCACTACTTGAGGGAACTGGTTATATGAGTAGAGTTGCTTATTTACTTGATGGATTTTTCCATAAGTTTGGTTTACATGGTCAAAGCTTTATTCCTCTTGTAACAGGGTTTGGATGCTCTATTCCAGCTTACATGAGTGCAAGAATACTAAAAAATGACACAGATAGATTATTAACATTATTCATAATTGGGTTTATGAGTTGTGGGGCTAGATTGCCAGTTTATGTTTTATTTGTTGGAGCATTTTTCGCACCTGAAAATGCTGGTAATGTTTTATTTTCTATTTATATGGGTGGAGCAATACTTGGACTTGTCATGGCTAAATTATTAAAAATGACTGCTTTTAAAGGTGAGAGCGAACCATTTGTTATGGAGATGCCAAAATATAGAATGCCATCACTA
>JBLIEY010000014.1:0-27680 GCA_047633475.1 Sulfurimonas sp. | reverse complement strand
ATTGGAGATATTATGCAAGGTAATATAAGACTCAAAAAGAATAAAGAAATAGTTGTTTATTGTAGAACAGGAAGTCGTAGTCGTATGAGCGCGAAGCTTTTAAGAAACAAAGGTTGGGTAGTTTATGATGTAGCTACACAAGGTGAATGGGAAAGAGATATAAAGTAAAAAACTTTATATCTCTAAAAAATTCTTTATTCCACTAAAAACTATTTGAGCAGATAAAGCAGCTAAAAATAGACCTGTAATTTTTGAGATAATTAATAGACCTTGTTTTCCTATAAATTTATTAATACTACTAGATAAGAATAGCATTAATCCAATAAGTAAAATAGCACATATAAGAGCAAAGCTTCCAAATAACATATGAGGAAAAGAACGAAATTCAGCACCCATCACAAGTAATATACCAATAGTTCCTGGTCCTATAGTAATAGGTAGTGCTAAAGGAACAACTGCTATATCAGATAGATTCCTATCTCCTAGTTTTTGACCTTCTTTATTCCCACGTACTAACTCAACTGCTGTTAAAAAGAGAAGTGAACCTGCTCCAATTTTAAAAGCATCTAAGGTAATACCAAAAATTTCAAAGATATATTTACCGAAGAAAAGAAGTACTAAGCTAATAATAATTACAGAAATTGTTACTCTTATAGCTAAAGAGCGTATTTCTTGATTTGTTGCGCCATCAGTTAGTGTTAAAAAAACTGACAAAACAAAGAACGGGGTCATAATGAAAAACATTTTTAAAAATGTGGGAATAAAAAACTCCATAACAATCCTAATTTTTCTGGAAGTATAGCAAATTTTATTTGGATTGTATGCTTTATATTTATATTTATTTTTAGTTAAATAGTTCTTTAAACTCTTCAGTATTTTTTAAGTTTTCAAATAATTTTTCATTATCAATTTCATCATTGAGATTTGGTGATTTTTCTATCGCTATTGCCAAATCTGTTATTGCATCTTTATTATTTGAAAGAGCAGCATTAGCACATGAACGTTGCCAATATGCGTATCCATAATCAGGATCAATTTCTATGGCCTTATTACTTAGATTTAAAGCCCATTCATACTCATCCATATCAATAACAGCATCTGCTTTATATGCAAAAGCTTCTGCATCATTTTCATTTAGTTTTAATATTTCATCATAAATGTCTATTTTTGACTGAATATTTGTTTCTAGGTTTGCACGCATCCACAGTGAGTGAATATACTGGGTGTTGTATATTTTATTTTGATTATCTAGTACTTTTTCTGATTGAAGTGTCATTGCTTCTTGAAGGCTTTGCATCTCAGTGTTATATTTTTTAGTAATTTCATTTAATCTACCTTCAACAATACTTTCTGTTTTACTTCGAATGTCTCTAAGAGAATTCCAACCTGAGAAAACTAATACTGACATAGCAGCAGCAATTAAATAAAATATATTTCCAATTGTCTGAGTGATAAATGCAGCAGCACGGTCAGTTTGCTCAACCTCTGCTCTTGATATTCTTTTTTCAAGATCATTTCTTAACTTCATGTTTTGTACACGTAAATCTTTTAAATCATCTAATATATATCTTTCCATTAAAGGTTTAGCAAGTAGTGGTGTTAAGCCCTTAGTCTCTTGTTCCTTGGCAGATAGTGCACTCGATAATGTTAGTAATATAAGTAATGTAAGAAACTTTAACATTAGATTCATAGATAGCCTTTTTTTCAAAATTTATTTCATTATAACAATATATATCTTTAAAGAATATACATGTTTAATATCTATATTTTAGGTAGACAGTTGTAAGTTGTCTTAATCCATGAGTCAAATTTATTACTCTTTTCATATTTCATTACATCATACATTTCTGGGTTAAGTGTTTTCAATGATTCTTTAAAAAGGTTTAAATTGAATTTATTCATTTTCTTATCACTTCTTATACTTAAAAAGATTTCTGTAAAGTCTTCTAGTTTATAACCAATATTTTTTTTCCCAAGCTTTATAGGTTTGCCTTTTTTTGTAATACCTAGAGCTCTAGTAGCTTTAAAAGCTTCTTCTTTAATTTTATATATCTTGTCATGTAAAGCTAACTTTACAATGATATCTCTTGACTCAGGACAATCATATTTTTTTAATGCATTTAATGCCAATAGACGTGATTTCCAGTCAGATGTTAAACCAGCTTGCTCTACTAATTCAGCTATATTCTCCGGTGTTTCATGTAGTATTTCCATTTTCTTTTTCCCTTGTGTAATTATAAACGTAATTATATGCTAATAGTAGCTGATAGTGAAGTATTTGAGCTGTAGTTTATATAGCAAGGCAAAAGCCTTACTATATTAAGTCATATCTTAACGCTTCTCGTAAAGAGATTTGCTTCTAGCGTTAAGTAGTGTTGGTTCTTTACAAAGGTATTCATCAACTGAGATAGCGCACTCTCGTCCCTCGTATATAGCCCAAACTACAAGTGATTGACCTCTTCGCATATCACCTGCACTAAAGATACCTTCTACTGAAGTTTTATAGTTATCTGTAACTATATTACTTCTTTGATCAGTATCAAGTGAAAGTTCTTCTATCATACCAGTTTGCTCAGGTCCCATGAACCCCATAGCTAAGAAAATTACATCAGCTTTTAAAACAAATTCACTGCCTTTTATCTCGTTAAAGTTTCTGCCTTGCCACTCAATTCTTACACAGTTTATTCCAGTGACATTATTATTCTCATCTTTGATAAATGATTTTGATAAAACATTATAATCAAGAGCACAACCTTCTTCTTGAGAAGAGGATAGTTTAAAGACTCTAGGATAAAGTGGCCATGGCATATCATCAGTACGTTCGAGGGGAGCTTTTGGCATTAGTTCAATCTGAGTAATAGATGCAGCATTTTGACGAACAGAATTTCCAACACAATCACTTCCTGTATCACCACCACCGATTACTACTACATGTTTCCCAGTTGCCAGTATCTCTTTGTCTTTTGGAATCTCTTCGCCTTCAATTCGAGAATTACACTGAGATAAAAACTCCATTGCAAAATGAATGTTGTTGGCATCTCTATTTTCAATTGGTAAATCACGAGGAAGTGAAGCTCCACCACATAGAACTACAGCATCGTACTTTTCTTGTAAAGATTTTAGAGAAATATCTACGCCAACATGAGCCTCAGTTATAAACTCTACACCTTCTTTGGCCATAATATCAACACGACGTTGAACAACTTTTACCTTGTCAAGTTTGAAGTTAGGGATACCGTAACGAATAAGTCCACCAATTCTCTTATTTCTTTCATAAACACTTACTGTGTGACCAGCTTTGCTAAGCTGATTTGCCACACTTAGACCAGCTGGACCAGAACCAACAATAGCGACTTTTTTACCTGTACATGCTTTTTGCATCTGAGGTTTCATCCATCCCTCTTCATATGCTTTTTCTATAATAGAATACTCGATACCTTTAATGCTAACAGCATCTTCATTCATACCAAGTACACATGCTGTCTCACAAGTTGCCGGACATATACGACCTGTGAATTCAGGAAAATTGTTTGTACTCATTAACGAGTGAAAAGCACTTTCCCACTCACCTTTATATACTAAATCGTTAAACTGAGGAATAATATTTCCTACAGGACAGCCATAACTACTATGACAAAATGGTATACCACAGTCCATGCATCTAGCCGCTTGAGTTTCAAGTTCAAGCTTAGTTGGAGGAGTTACAAACTCGTTGTTATGTTTTACTCTTTCGTTGACTGGAGCAAGTGAAAAGTTCTGACGTTTGTATTCTTGGAATCCTGTTACTTTTCCCATCTTACACCTCCTCTTTTTTTTGTGCTTGTTCTTTGAGAACTCTTTTATAGTCCACTGGCATAACTTTTATGAAGTCAGTTTTAACGCTTTGCCAATTATCTAGCATTTCTTGAGCTTCTTTTGAGCCAGTATATTTAAGATAATTTTCTATCATAGCTTTAACTTCTGCATTATCTGCATCTGTCTCGATTTTGTCAATGTCAACACTACCTTTGTTTATACGATGAGACAGGTTGTTGTTTTTGTCATAGATATAAGCGATACCACCACTCATACCAGCTGCAAAGTTTTTACCAATTTCACCTAAGATAACAACACGACCACCAGTCATATACTCACAACCATGATCCCCAACAGCACCTACCACAACATTTGCACCTGAATTACGAACAGCAAATCTTTCACCAGCAAGACCATAAATATAAGCCTCACCACTTGTAGCTCCATAAAAAGATACGTTTCCAAGGATTACATTTTCATTTGCTTCATAAGTTGCATTACGAGGAGGGTAGAGAATAAGTTTACCACCACAAAGTCCTTTACCGAAGTAATCGTTTGCATCTCCCTCTACTTCAAAAGTAATACCACTAGTTACAAATGCACCAAAACTCTGACCACCACTTCCATTAGCTTTAAAGTAAATAGTGTCTTCTGGCAGACCTTTTTCACCATACTTTCGAGTAACTTCTGCTGAGAGCATTGTTCCAACTGTACGGTTGATATTACGAAGTTTTATTCCTGCTTTTATAGGAGATGCATCACTTAAAGCCGGTTGTGCTAGCTCTATAAGTTTATTATCAAGTGCAATTTCAAGTCCGTGATCTTGCTTCGTTGTGTTATATGCAGTATCATCAGATCTTAAGTGCACACGATGAAGTAATTTACTTAGTTGTAGATGCTTAGCTTTCCAGTGAGTAACTCCTTCTCGAGCTGTTAGTTTGTCTGTGCGACCAACCATTTCATTAATAGTTCTAAATCCAAGTTCCGCCATAACTTCACGAAGTTCCTCAGCTATAAACTTAATGTAGTTTACTATATGTTCAGGATTTCCTTTGTACTTAGCACGTAGGCTTTTATCCTGTGTTGCGATACCAACAGGGCAAGTGTTTAAATGACACTTACGCATCATTACACATCCTTCAACTATTAGTGCGGCAGTAGCGATTCCCCATTCTTCAGCACCAAGTAAAGTAGCTATTGCTATATCACGACCTGTACGAAGTTGACCATCAGTTTGAAGAACTATACGTGAACGAAGACCATTTTTCACAAGAGTTTGATGAGTCTCAGCGAGACCAAGTTCCCAAGGAAGACCAGCATGTTTAATAGATGTTTGTGCAGATGCACCAGTTCCACCATCATAACCTGAGATAAGTATAACATCAGAGTGAGCTTTTGCAACACCTGCAGCAATAGTACCAACACCAATTTCTGAAACAAGTTTAGTATTTATACGAGCTTGATTATTTGCATTTTTAAGGTCATGAATTAACTGCTTTAAATCTTCAATAGAATAGATATCATGGTGTGGTGGTGGAGATATAAGTCCAACACCAGGAGTTGAGTGACGAGTACGACCGATAATCTCATCAACTTTGTGTCCAGGAAGTTGACCACCTTCACCAGGTTTTGCACCTTGAGCTAGTTTTATCTGAATTTCTTCAGCGTTTACAAGATAGTTTGCTGTTACTCCAAAACGTCCAGATGCAACTTGTTTTATCTTAGAATTTTTATTCGTACCAAATCTAGATGAATCTTCTCCACCTTCACCAGTATTACTTTTTGCTCCAATAGAGTTCATTGCAATCGCAAGAGTAGTATGAGCTTCTTCAGATATAGAACCGTAACTCATAGCACCAGTTGCAAAACGAGTGATAATAGACTCAACTGCTTCTACTTCGCTAATGTCAATAGGTTCTAGTTTTTTAAAGTCAAGCAGTGAGCGTAGAGTTATGTAATCATCTTGTGGCTCATTGATTAACTTCGCGTATTGTTTGTAAACTTCATAATTATTTGTCTTTGTAGAATTTTGAAGTAAGAAAATAGTCTCAGGTGTAAAGAGATGGTTTTCTCCACGCTGACGATAAGCAAAGTGCCCACCAACAGGTAAATCATTGGACTCAATAATACTACGAGGAAAAGCGATGTTGTGACATAAGAGAGTTTCCTCTTCTATAGTATCAATATCTATACCTTCAATACGAGTTGGTGTCCCTTTAAAGTAGTTGTCTACTAAATTTTGAGAAAGTCCAACAGCTTCAAAAATCTGTGCGCCTGTATATGAGCGTATAGTAGAAATACCCATTTTTGACATTACTTTATAAATACCTTTTCCAATAGCAGAGATATAGTTTTGTATAGCTTCTTCATGTGTTATGTTCTCATCTATAAGTTTACGTGAACGCATGTCTTCTATTGACTCAAATGCTAAGTAAGGATTGATAGCATTAGCACCATAACCGATAAGCGTAGCAAAGTGATGTACAGATCTTGCTTCACCAGTCTCTATCACTAAACCACAATTTGTTCTGATGCCTTCTGAAATAAGATGATGGTGAACAGCACTCGTAGCAAGTAGAGTAGGTATGGCAGCTTTTTCTGAAGAAATACCTCTGGTTGAAAGTATAATAACCTCATACCCTTCTTTTACGGCGTCACTAGATTGTTTTATAACTGAATCAAGTGCCTCTTTCATTGCTCCTAGTTTAGTTGAGTCAAAAAGTATGCTAATCTTTTTTGAACGGAAATGAAATTCATTAACACCGTTAAGCTTTTCAAACTGCTCATTTGTTAAAATTGGAGAATTTAGTTTGATGAACTTACGATCTTCATCTACTTCTTGGAAAAGATTTCCTTGAGGCCCAATATATGAGATAAGCGACATTACTGACTCTTCACGAATTGGGTCAATTGGAGGGTTTGTAACTTGTGCAAAAAGCTGGTGGAAGTAGTTGTAAAGATTTATAGATGCATTTGATAGAACTGAAAGTGCTGCATCGTTACCCATTGAACCTATTGCTTCATAAGCTGTATTTGCCATTGGTGTTAGGATGACTTTTAAATCTTCTTGTGTGTATCCAAAACATTTTTGACGTTGAAGAATTGTTTCGTGATTTGGCTGTTTTACTGCTTTGTTAAGTTTTAAATCATCAAGGTTTATTTTTTGTTTTTCTATCCACTTAGCATAGTTGTGAACGCCAGAAATACTTGCCTTAATCTCATCATCACTAATAATACGACCTTGTTCTAGGTCTGCTAAAAACATCTTTCCAGGTTGTAGTCTTCCTTTAAGTACTATATCTTCAGGAGGAAATTCTAAAGCCCCTTGTTCTGATGCCATAACTAAAATATTGTCTTTTGTAAGACAGTAACGTGAAGGACGAAGACCATTTCTATCTAGTGTAGCACCAACAACTGTTCCATCTGTAAAAGCTACAGATGCTGGACCATCCCAAGGTTCCATAAAGGTAGCGTGGTATTCATAAAAAGCACGACGACTTTCATCCATTTCTTCACTCTTCCAAGCCTCAGGAATCATCATCATCATAACATGAGTCAGTGGTCTACCACCGAGAGTAAGTAGTTCTATAACATTGTCAAGAACTGAAGAGTCTGAACCACTAACATCATTTATAATAAACGGATATATTTTCTCTAATTCATCTTCACTAAATAGTTTTGATTTAAGCATAGATTGTCTAGCTCTCATCCAGTTGATATTTCCACGAAGAGTATTGATTTCACCATTATGAGCTATGTATCTAAAAGGCTGTGCAAGTGGCCATGATGGGAAAGTATTTGTAGAAAAACGACTGTGAACTAAGGCAATTGCAGATTCATAATCACTCTCATTTAAATCTGGAAAGTAAAGTGGTAGTTGTTCAGTAATTAACTGACCCTTGTAAGAGATAGTCTTATGTGACATTGAAGGCATATAAAAGTAACCAGTACCATTAACAGTAGATGCTCTTAGTTTTAAATGAATATATTTTCTAATTACAAAAAGTTTACGCTCAAAGGCTTGTGCATCTTCGAGTAGAGGGTTTCGTTTTACTATAACTTGATGTATATAAGGTTCAACATTTTTTACAGTATATCCAAGTGTCTCATTACAAGTAGGAACTTTTCTCCAGCCAAGAAATTCTTGTCCAAGTTCTTCGATACAGTCTTCAACTATAGCTTTACATTCAGCATAAGCTTCAGGATCTCTTGGTAAAAAAACAACACCAACTCCATAGTGACCAAATTCAGGTAAATTAATACCATCTTCTTTTAAAACTCTACGTAAAAATTTATCTGGCATCTGAGTTAAAATTCCAGCACCATCACCTGAGTTCTTTTGAGCTCCAACTGCTCCACGATGTTCAAGATTTATAAGAAGTTCAATACCCTTGCTAACAATACCATGAGAAGCCTCTCCTTTAAGATGAGCAACAAAACCTACACCGCAGGCATCGTGTTCTAACTCCGGATCGTAAAGACCTTCTTCTTTTGGTAAATATTGAGCTTGCATACTATTTTCTCCTGATTTATTTTTTGATTGATTAAATATGATAGATATGATTTTCTTATAATATCCAAAATAATATTAAATATTTATATTTTTCTTTTTTTATTGATAACGTAGTAGCCTAAAATGGCATATCCTATAGTTTGTAGCCAAAGAATTGCATAATGATTTATAACTGATGAGAAATCTGCTCCCATTTGATTTAGAGCTAAAAAGCCTTGGATAGCGGGGGTTGATGGGAATAGTTGAGAGACAAAAACAAGAACATCAGGAACAGCTTCAACTGGCCAAACAAAACCAGCAGTAAAAACTAAAGGTAAAGATGTAAATAAAACAACTGGAGTAGCTATTTCTCTAGATGAAAAAAGTGAGCCTAGAAAGATCCCTAAAAAGATAGATGAAAGTAAGAAAGGAACACCAAATGTTAGCAGGTTTGTTATACTTGAGAGTCTTGTTATATGAAACATTTCAAAAGAAAAGCCAAAGTAAAAGAGCATGTGAAAGAAAAATATAGAGCCAAATATAATGACACGAGAAAGTATCATCATCCAGATTGGTGCATCTAATGCATAACACTCATCTTTATTTTTTATCTTTTCATTTATTCCTCCACCAAGAATTCCAAGACCTATGATAAGAGTTTGCTGAAGTATTAAAATAAACACAGCTGGCACTACATATTGGGTATATGAATTTTGTCTATTAAATAGGTTGATTATATTTAAAGTATACGGGGTATAACTCTCCTTAGCCTCAGCAAGAGGAATTTGTTTTTTAAGTAAATTTGCGATTTTTATACTTGCACTTTTAGTTAAAACACTTTTCATACTAGCTTCTAAGACTCCTCCATAGATTAAAAAATAACTTGCATCTGCACCAAGAGCAATTGTAGGACTTTTGTTTAGTGCCAAGTCTCTTTTAAAATCTTTTGGAATTACTACTATAGCTTTTACTTTGCCAGCTACTAGTGCATCTTTTGCATCTAACTCACTTACATCAACTCTGGTAACTATAACTTGTGGGGTAGAGTTTAGCTTGAAGATTATATCGCGAGAGATATCGCTTTTATCTTTGTCAACTACAGAGATGCTAAGTCCACTAACACTTTCATTAACATATGGTTGAGGGTATAAAAATGAGTAAAGAATAACACCACCAATAATGGTTAAGACAATAGCTGCATCTGTAAAAATAGCTTTAGCTTCATTTTTAAATACTTTTATGAAATTCATTTTGAAAGCTTTCTTTTAAACATAAAATAAACCACTAAAAAAGCTAACCAAAAAGAAAAAATATGTAGTAGTTTATCAAAATCTAAAAATATATTTGCCCCATAATTTGCTTGTGATATTTGTAGTTGCATGTAGTGGGATACTGGTAATATATCTCTCCAAAACTCGGCAAATCCATTCATGTTGTAAACAGGGAATGTAACTCCTAGAAAGGCAAAGGCAGGTGCAGTGTAAAGAGCTCCCAGACTAAGGCTTCTTGCATAGTCAAAGCCTGTAACAAAAAGTAAAAGTGCCATTGCTTGATAAGCTACTACAGTTAGAAACATTCCAAATATTGTAAAAGTTATAGAGCCTTGAAATACCCATCCAAGAGTGCCATAAATGTAGAACAAATATAAAATTCCAAAAAAGAGATATATAACTGTATATGGTAATAGTTTGCCTATTATGCAACTAAAAAGATAAGTTGTGTCTAGGTACTTTTTCTCTTCTTTGTTCTTAAACATAGATCCAAAACTAACAATAGTTGCTACAACAATAAAAATTTGCCAAATTGCTGGAAGTAGGGCTGAGATAAGAAATATAAAGTAATTTTGGAATGTGTTGAAATATGGTGTGATTTGCAGGCCAATTGGAGATATAGAATTTATAGTACTATATGGGATTTGCAACTCTTTTAAATTTTTTATGTACTCAACCTGTGCTGCATTTTGCCTGATTGTTTTAGTTAAAGATGAGGTTATAATTTTTCCTACTAGGATATACTGAGTGTTTATCATGGCTGTGACGCTAGGCTGTTTTTGTAAAGTAGTATCTTTTTGAAAATCTTTAGGTATAACAACAACAGCGTATACTTTACTTTCTTGAGCTAATTTTATGGCCTCTTTTGTTGATGATAACATAGCTCTTATTTTTATCGTTGGTGAAGCTTCTATATTTTTTAATACTTCTCTTGAGAGGGAGCTTTTGTCATTATCTATAACAGCTATTGGCATATCTCTTAGTACACCATCATATAAAGTAGCTATTAGAAGAGTAAAACTAACAATAGGTAAAATAGTAACTAAAAGCAGTTTATAATAAGAGTTTTTTATTGATTGTAACTCTTTAATAAACGCTTTTGAAAGTGCCTCAAACATTAAAGCTCCAGAAGTACACTCATGCCAACTCGTAAATTTTCTATGGGCTTAGTGGCTCTTAGTTCTACTTCAAAACTTCTCATATCAAAGCCTTTTCCACTTTCTGTAGCTCTCCAAGTTGCATAATCCCCCATAACAGCGACATTGCTAACTTTAAATTCATAACTATCACTTCCTAGAGCTGGTATTTTTACAGTGAAAGTTTTACCTTTTTTAAAATCTTTTAAATAGTCCTCTCTAACACTAAACTTAGCCCATGAATCTTTCATATCTATGATTGAGACAACAGGAAAACCAGTAGGTGACAATTCACCACTATGGATAAGAACTTGAGTTACTTCTCCGTTGTGAAAGGAGCGCTGAACACTCTCGTCCATATAGGCTTTTACTTCATCAACTTTAGCGGCATATACTTCTTCTTGTGCTGAAGCTGCATTTTTTACTTCAACTCTAGCCCCTTCTTTTGCCATCATAGCCATTTCTCTAGCTGCATTAGACGTATATTTTGCGGCTTTATATTGAGTAAAGGCTTCATCTTTTTTTTGCTCTGAAACAACACCTTGATCAAAAAGGTTTTTGATTCTTTCATATGTTGTTTTTCTTAACTGCTCTGCAGCTTTTGCTTTGTTGTATTGATCGTATGCTGCTTTTATCTCTTGTTTTCTTGCTCCAACATATGCTTGTTCTTTTTTTGCTCCAGCAGCATCTTGCGCGGCTTTTGCTTGTTTTAGTTTTGCTTGGATTTCTGGACTTGAGATTGAAAAGACAACATCTCCAATTTCAACAGAATCGCCTTTTTTTACAAAAATTTCATCTACACGACCAGGAAGTTTTGAAGATATATTATAAGACTGAGCATCTACCTCACCTTGAAGTATGATTTTTTTAGGTTGATAAGCATTGTAAAATGTAAAAGCAACCCACCCAAATATAAGTAGAACTACAGCTAAAATAATAAAAATAATTTTATTTTTCATAATTTAATTTACCTCCGAAGATGAATTTTTCAGTTCAAAAAATAAAGAACTGTTTCCACTTAAAACACATAATTGTGAAATTTTTTGCACATAATTATATGCAGCATTTAATCTTGATGTTTTTGTTCCATGCAAGAATGTTTGAGCATCCACTACTTCCACCGAAGTTGCTAAACCTTCTTTAAAAGCGATTTCTCTAAGTTTGCAGTTTTCTTCTGCTAAGTCTAAAGAGGAACTTAGAGATTCAAACTCCTCTTTATACAAGAGCATCTCTTTGTATGTTTTTTCAGCCAGGAGTTTCAAATCTTTTTGAGCGCTATGTTTTAGTGAATCAATTTTTAATTTTAAAAGTTTTGCGGCTTGAACTTCTTGTGCTCTGTCTTTTCTATCAAGAATGTCTATTCTAACAGTTAAACCAGCTAACCAAGTAGGAAGCATTCCCATTGTGTCTGAATCATCTTTATATAAGTTATAGTTTGCAAAAGCCACAACTTGGGGTTGCCAAGATGCTTCTTCTATCTTAATCAATGATTCACTCTGCTTTGATTTTGCATCTAGTATATCTAGAGCAAAATAGTGCAGAGCTGTTTCTTCTTCATAGTACTCTTGTGATTGTATATTATCGTTTATAAAAAGTTTTGATGAGGGAAACTCTTTTGTATTTAATTTATTGTGAAGTGATGAGCTTGCTATTTCGTACTTGTTCTGAGCTTTTCTTGTCTCAATCTTTGCAGAATCAAGTTTTACCTTTGCATCTAAGAGTTCAACTTTAGCAATCTGACCTTGTTCTTTTAATTTTTTAGCATTTTCATAATGATGTAATAAAGCCGCTTCAGCTTCAACCCTTGTGTCATAAAGTGATTTACTAACTACTACTCCGTAGTAAACTTTAACAAGTTCTAAAAACTCTTTGTCTTTATTCATCTTATAATTTGCCTCGGCTTCACTTACTTTAGCTTTATAAATATCTTGGGCAGCGTCTATCTTCCCACCTGTATATAGTGGCCATAAAAGTTGAAGATCTGCTATGAAAATATCCTGTTCTGTCATTTCTAGTTCAGATGGAACATCTATTCCCATTAAAGCTAAACGAGCACTTACTTCAGAAAAATCCAAAGTAATAGGTTCATCTAGATGTGTATAAGTACCACTAAGGGAGATACTTGGTAGATACATAGACTTTGCTGATTCTTTGTGAAGTTCAGCCCTCTTTACATCATCTTTGTAAGCACTTATCTTTTCACTTTTAGAGCTTACAATATCCCAGGCATTATCAATACTCACATCCGCTAAGAGATATGATAAACTAAATATTAAAATATAAATTATTTTCATTCTTTTGAATCCCATTTATTAGTCTTATTCATAAATAACGACAGTACCAGCTAGAAGGTCGTGCAGACCTCTTTTGTCAGCTCTAAAAGCTACCATGATAAAACCTATAAGAAGTGCTAAAGTAGAAACTATATAACCGATAGAACGGGTAATAGCTTGTTGATTATTTATATCTTGGTATGTGTTGGCATCTACGATTTTTATATGAACAAATTTTTTTCCAGGAGTAGCACCTTTCCATCTTTTCCAAAAAAGCATTGTAATGAGTAAAACAGCAACTTCAAATAATAGTTCCCATTTTAAAGATGTTTGAGGTTGAGATGCGAGAGCTTTACTTGCATTTCCACTCATAGCGTAAGCAAGGTTTTGTTGATATTGAGAGAAGTCAAACCAGTTGCCATCACTTAAAAAGTAGATGACTACCGCTACTGGTAGAGCTAAGAAAAGTGTATCTAGGAATGAAGCAACAAAACGAACCCAAAAGCCGGCATATCTTACTTCATTCATTTATTTTCCTATACGTGGTAATTCGGCGCTTCTTGAGTGATGATAACATCGTGAACATGAGACTCTTTAAGTCCAGCACTTGTAATCTCTACAAACTCTGCTTTATCCCATAAAACTTCGATGCTTTCACTTCCACAGTAACCCATAGATGCACGAAGTCCACCCATCATTTGATGAACTATTCCAGCGATGCTTCCTCTAAAAGGAACACGACCTTCAATTCCCTCAGGTACTAGTTTGTCAGATGCAGTTCCATCTTGAAAATATCTATCAGTTGAACCTTGTTGCATCGCACCGATACTTCCCATACCACGGTATGATTTGTATTGGCGGCCTTGGAACATAATTGTTTCACCTGGAGATTCTTCAGTACCAGCTAGAAGTGAACCAGCCATTACACATGAAGCTCCTACAGCTAGAGCTTTAGCAATTTCTCCAGAGTATTTTATACCACCATCAGCGATAATAGGTACTCCATGTTTACGTGCAGCTTGTGCACATTCATCAATTGCAGAAATTTGTGGAACACCTACACCTGCTACGATTCTAGTTGTACAGATTGAACCTGGTCCAATACCTACTTTAACAGCATCTGCCCCAGCTTCAATAAGTGCTTCAACTGCTTCCCCAGTAGCAACATTACCAGCGATGATATCAATTTCCATCATCTCTTTAATCTTTCTAACAGTGTCTAAAATTCCTTTTGAATGACCATGAGCAGAGTCAAGAACTAGAACATCGCAACCAGCATCTACAAGCGCTTTTGCACGATCATACTGACCAACACCAATAGCTCCACCAACAACAAGTCTTCCAAAAGCATCTTTATTCGAGTTAGGATACTCAATACGTTTCTTGATGTCTTTAATAGTTACAAGACCTTTTAAGAAACCTTCAGCATCAATAATAGGTAGTTTCTCAATCTTGTTTTTGTGCATAATCTCACCAGCTTCATCAAGAGAAATTCCTTTTGTCGCTGTAATAAGAGGCATTTTTGTCATTACTTCTGAAGCTAATCTTCTCATGTCTTTTTCAAATCTCATATCACGATTTGTAAGGATTCCTAGAAGTTTGTTGTGACCATCTACAACTGGAACACCAGAAATTTTGAATTCACTCATTAGTTTTTCAGCATCTGCTAAAGTAGCATCTGGATGAACAAATATAGGGTCAATAATTATTCCGCTTTCACTCTTTTTTACTTTTGTGATTTGTTTAGCTTGAGTTTCTATATCCATGTTTTTATGAATAATCCCTATTCCACCAAGTCTAGCCATAGCTATAGCTGCTCTGTATTCAGTTACAGTGTCCATAGCTGCAGAAACCATAGGAATTTTAAGAGATATATTACGAGTTAATTTTGTCTCAAGTGATACTTCTTTTGGTAATACTTCAGAATATTGTGGTACTAATAGTACATCTTCAAATGTGAGGGCGCGTTTACGAATGTTCATGGTTATCCTTTGGTGCTAAGAATATAATATGCTTATTTCTTTATAATTTGCGAATTGTATCTTTATTGTGGTTAAACATAGGTAAAGAAGCTTTTAAAAATAATTTATTTTAAAGCAATTTTCTTTTCTTTCTTGTAATTATCTGCATTTATAGCAGATAATTATTGATGTCACTTTTAGTATTTATACCATCTATCCAATCTTGTGGAAGTTTAAAGTTGTTTTGTGTGGCTAAAATCATCGCTACAACCATTCCTCTTGATGAAGAATCTCCACCAGCTTTTATATTTTTAGTCATTATAGTTTTAAAATTATCTTCTAATGATAAGAGGTGAATAACTCCTGCAAAACCACCATCGATGCCACAAGCAGGGCCAAACTCTCTGATACTTTCAAATGTATCAGTATTTTTACTGTTTACTCCAGCATCTATCCATGTCAATAGACTTGGATACTTACTTTTTAATAACTCTATGTTTTGTTTGATATTTTGCTTCTCTTTTGAGTCCCATAATAGTTCTGCAAAAAATGAAGTAGAATCTAATGCTAGTTTTGTATTATGTGTTATTTCAGTGAACTCTTTAGCTCTTTTTAAAAAGACTTCTTTTGTCTGTGCACCTATTAGTAGTGGAGCAATACGACCACAGATGCTAAGATCATTTGACTCTGAATTCATATTTTCTAAAGCATTACGGGTAGCTCCATCTATATAACCAGCATAGTTAGACATCCTATCCTTCCAAAAGTAATAATAATCATTTTTATTGAAATCTTTGTGTTGTGACATATATTCTAAAAGAAAAAGTGTTTGGTCCCCGTAATGAGTAAAGTCACCTTTTAGTTTTCCTTTGTGCCAAATAGACTGAGCATCGTTAAGTGTTTGCCAGTCTATTGGTAAGTTTTTTAGTTGTTCTTCATCATAAACCCAGTGAGCACCTAAAGAGTAAGCGTCTGCTACGAGTGAAGCCATAATCGAGTTTGATATTTGATTACTCATTTTAAAACCTTGTTTTCTTTTCTTTTGTTTATTAGTTCTTGTAAAAGTTCTTTATACGTAGATACTTCATTCGCTCCAACTAGTGTGTGTTCTTCATCAAATACCATAGTTGGAATGGCATATACTCCACGAGCTCTCCAATATTTTTCTTCATCTTCAACACGTTGTATCACTTTTTTATCATCAAGTGTTTTCATTGCTTCGTCTGCATTTAGACCAACGGCTTTTAGTTCTGCATATAAAATTTCTCTGTTACTTATATCTTTATGTTCAGCAAAATATGCTTGCTGAAGACGTACTTTTAACTCTGTTTGTTTGTGAAAGTCTTTAGCATAATCTAGTAGAATATGAGCATTAAAAGTATTGACTTTTCTCATTTTTTTGAAATAATCGAATTTAAAACCAGATTCCTCACCAATTTTTGCAACACTTTTTCTTTTTTCTATTAGCTGCTCCTCATTTAGTCCAAGTTTATCCATTAAATACTTATTTGCGTTTTTTCCCTCTCTTGGCATGTCTGGGTTTAATTGAAAGGGATGCCATACTATCTCTACTTTATCTGTAGCGTCAAGTTCTTTTATAGCATTGCTTAATTTTTGATATCCAATAGCACACCAAGGGCAAACAACGTCAGAGACAATATCTATCTTTATTTTATCTGAGGCTAATGCATTTATACTTAACATCTGAGATATCATAGCTATCATCAGTATTCTTCTAATTATTTTTTTCATTTATTTTCCTTTATTTTATAATTTTAACTTGATAAAGTTAATAAATGCTTGTAGATTTTTTATGAATATTTTATTAAATAAACTTATAAGTTGTCCTGTTCTAATTAACAAAGATTGGATTTATAATATTAGTTTTTATTATTCTCACTTTATAGTGAGAGTAAGAGAGAGGAAATTATATTAGTATTATTTAGAATGTTTATATAAATCTTCTAATTCTAAATTTAGTGCATTTGAAGAGATATAAACTTCCCATAATGAAAGCAATAAGGATAAACACATAATAAGTAAACTCATACCAAAAACTTCTCTACCAAATTGAAGATAGCCTAAAAAGAGTGAGAACATTGAAACAGTACACATAAGTATGGAAACGACACCAAAAAACTGCATCCATTTTGTAAGCTCTAGTCTTTTCTTTAAATTGTCAATCTGCCCAACAAGTTTATTTGCTCCATGTTCTCTTGCTTGATTGCTAATCGATCGAATAAGTTGTCCTGTAGTTAAAAATCTATTTGTATATGCTAAAAGGAGTAATGATATAGCAGGGAATAATAATGCAGGTGTTGTAATTTCTATTTCCATAATGAGCCTTGATATTTTTTTGTATTATAATCAATTTTGCTAAAAGTCTGTTTTAATAAAAGTTTTAATGATTTATAAGTAGTTTATTCCCACATAGTAGAGGGAATAAAAGTTTATTAAGAGTTGTAGTTAAGTTGTTTCTCTAAAGAAAGAGAACCATCAAAAAGTGTTTGTTCATCGTAAGGCTTAGCTATAAGTTGAAGTCCTATTGGCATTGCAATATCTGACTTTGAGATAGGAAGTGATAGGGCAGGTAGTCCAGCAAGATTTACACTAATAGAGTAAAGGTCACTTAAGTACATATCCATTGGATTACCAAGCTCACCAAATTTTGGTGCAATTCCTGGTGCTATCGGAGAAAGGATTAAATCAACATCTTCAAAGATTTTATTATATTGATCTTTTATCATTTGTCTAGTTTTTTGTGCTTTTACATAGTATGCTTCATAATAACCACTAGAAAGTACAAAATTTCCAAGTAAAATACGACGTTTAACTTCATCTCCAAAACCATTACTACGAGTCTTAATGAAGGTATCTTCAAGATTTGATCCAGTTACACGGTTACCATAACGGATGCCATCATAACGAGCAAGATTTGTAGCAGCTTCTGCAGTTGCAGTGATGTAATAAGCGGATATATCAAACTTAGCATCCATTAGTTCACGTTCTACTATTGTATGTCCAGCAGCTTTAAGTGCATCTATAGCAATTTGATAAGCTTTTTTCATATCTTCGCTTGCATTTTCTATATGCTTAGGAAGAATAGCAATAGTCATTTTTCTACTTGCATCTAGCTTGTCTGAAACTTTGTCATTCATGTCTGCGCTAGTTGAATCTTTTTCGTCATTTCCGCTAATGATGTCATAAAGAATAGCTGCATCTTCAACATTTTGAGTCATTGGTCCTATTTGGTCAAGACTAGATGCATAAGCACCTAAACCATAACGACTAACTCTTCCATAAGTTGGTTTCATTCCTACGATGCCACAAAAAGCAGCAGGTTGACGAATAGACCCACCTGTGTCAGAACCAAGTGCTGCGATAGCAAGACCAGCAGCAACAGCAGCAGCAGAACCACCAGAACTACCACCAGGAACATACTCAGCATTATGAGGATTTTGAGTCTTACCATAAAAGCTAGACTCAGTAGTTGAACCCATTGCAAATTCATCCATATTTGTTCTACCAAATGGACTTAGTCCTGCATCTATCATTTTATTGATTACAGTTGCATTGTAAGGAGCGATATATCCTTGAAGAATATTAGAACCAGAAGTTACAGACCAACCATTTACTTGGATGTTGTCTTTGATGGCGATAGGTACACCTTCTCCAACATTATTTATATCTATGTAAGCATTTAGTTCAGGTCTTGCTTCAATTTTAGTTTTTAGATCTTCTTTAAATTTGTTTAGTTCATTTTTATTTAATTTTAGGGCTTCTTTTAATGTAAGCATTAAACTTCCTTTACTTTTTTGACTTTTAGTACAGCTAAAATTCCAAGAGCAACAACTGCAAATATAGAGATAATAGTTACAACTATGAATGTAGTTGTAATTGGCTCTGCAAAATTAGGCATTTACAACTCTTGTACATCTTTCACATGTACAGTCTTCGTTAACTGCTTGGTATTTCCAGCATCTTGGACATTTATGAGCAGTTGCTTTTCTTATTGTAAAAATGTCTTCATCAACTTTGAACTTACCAAGCTCTTCACCAGATGCAGAATTTGATATAGATGAGACAACAAACCAGTCTTCAGCATCTACACTATCAATTGAAAGTGCAATTTTAGAGTCTGTTGAGATAACTAACTCTAGAGTGCTCTTGATAATTTTTTCTTTTTTAAGTGCATCTACGATTGTTCCAAAACCTTCTCTTGCTTTAGTCATATATTCAGCATCAAAAGTTAATTCGCCTGTTTGAATTTCTTCATAAGTCATATCAAAAATAGATTCTGCATTACCTTTGATAATTGCAGGAGCATTGTCAACTATCTCATCAGCTGTGTAAGTTATAATAGGAGCCATTAAAAGAAGTAAGCTTTTTGTAATGATTGCCATTGCACTTTGAGATGCCATTCTTCTTGTGTCATTTTTTGCGTCACAGTAAAGAGAATCTTTTGTCATATCAATATACATACCGCTTAACTCATTTACAATAAAGTTGTTAAGTAGACTCATACCATTTACGTAGCTATACTGAGAAAATGATTTGTGAACTTCTGCAAATACATCTTTAGCAACATTTAAAATCCACTTGTCTAAATCACCCATCTCTTCATAAGGAGTAAGACTCTCAAGGTCGCTGATATTTGCAAGCATAATTCTAAAAGTATTTCTTAGTTTACGGTAGTTCTCAGATGTCTGTCTTAAAATTCCGTTAGAAATTTTTAAGTCACCTTGATAGTCACTTGAAGCTACCCAAAGGCGAAGGATTTCACTTCCGTACTCTTTTAAAACTTTCTCAGGAGCAATAACATTGCCTTTTGACTTAGACATTTTTTCACCCTTGTCATCAACTGTGAAACCATGAGTAAGAACTGCTTTATAAGGTGCTTTGTGCTCAACAGCACAAGATAAAAACATAGATGATTGGAACCAACCACGATGTTGGTCAGAACCCTCTACATATAAGTCTGCTTGATATTCACCAGCATCGTAGTTTCGAGATTTCAACACTGCATTCCAAGTTGAACCAGAGTCAAACCACACATCTAAGATATCTGTTACTTTTTCAAGCTCATCAGCTTTATATCCAGAACCAGGATAAAGAAGTTCTTCTATTGGCATAGAATACCAAGCGTCACTTCCTTTCATCTCAAATATCATAGCTGTGAAGTTAAGAACTTTTTCATCAAAAATCGCTTCACCAGTAGCTTTAACTCTAAAAAATGCAATAGGAACACCCCAATCACGTTGACGAGAAATACACCAGTCAGGACGGTTTGCAACCATAGAATTTAGACGATTTCTTCCTGTTGAAGGATAAAAAAGAGTCTTTTCTATTTCACTTAGAGCAATGTTTCTAAGAGTTTTGTCTTCACCTTCTGGCTTGTCATCTACAGAGATAAACCATTGTCTTGTTGCACGGAAAATTAGAGGAGTATGACTTCTCCAACAGTGTGGGTAAGAGTGAATAAATTTTGTCTGATAAAGAAGAGCATCTCCTAAAAGTTCCAAGATTCTATCGTTACATTTGAAGATAAGTTGACCAACAAATTCTTCAGGGTTTGGAAGAAGTTTTTCTTTTACAACAGTCTCATCAAAACATCCAGTCTCATCAACAGGCATAACAACTTCTAAATCATATTTTAGTCCAACACGGTAATCATCCTCACCATGTCCTGGAGCAGTATGAACAGCACCAGTACCACTATCCATTAAAACGTGATCACCTAGAACAATTTTTGAAGTTCTTCCATTTAGTGGATTGATTGCAACTTGATTTTCAAAAAGTTTTGAATCTATTTCTTTTGCAATTTCACCTTTAACAACACCAAGTTCAAGTAGAGATTCAAAAAGAGCTTTTGCAACTATAAAACCATCAGTTGTAAGAACGTATTTTTCTTCAGGATTAAGAGAAATCCCAGTGTTTGAAGGAAGTGTCCAAGGAGTTGTTGTCCAGATAACTAGAGAAGCTTTACCAGCTATCTCAACCTTAGTTTTTGCCTCATCACTTAAGTCAAAAGCAACATAAATTGAGTGAGACTCTTTGTCTTCATATTCAACTTCTGCTTCTGCCAGTGCTGTACGCTCTGCCCATGACCAGTAAACAGGTTTACTACGCTCAATTAGAAGACCTTTTTTAGCAACACCACAAAGTGTTCTATAAATATTTGCTTCAAACTTATAGTCCATAGTTACATAAGGATTTTCCCAATCAGCTAAAATACCCAACTGTTTGAATTCACCTTTTTGTATATCAACAAATTTAGCAGCATGTTCACGACAAAGTTCTCTTACTTTTGAAACTTCTAAAAGTTCTTTTTTCTTCTTACCACCAAGTTTTTTCTCAACTTGTTGTTCAATTGGAAGACCGTGACAATCCCAGCCCGGAGTAAAACGAACAGATTTGCCGTTGAAGTAATTGTGCTTGATTATTATGTCTTTTAAGACTTTGTTTAGTGCATGACCGATATGAATATTTCCATTTGCATAAGGAGGGCCATCATGAAGAGTAAAACTTGGAGCACCTTTACGGTTAGCTTTCATCTTTTCGTAGATCTTGTTTTCATCCCATGAAGCGTAACGCTTTGGTTCGTTGTTTATTAGATTGCCTCTCATAGCAAAGTTTGTAGTAGGTAAAAGTAGTGTATCTTTGTAATCCATCTGTACCTCAAAAGTTTTTAAAATTTTTGGATTATATCTATTGTGTGTTTAAAAGCTTCTTTAAAGTGTAATAATACTGCTATAATAGGCTTGTGAAAATTTGCTTCAAAAGGCTATATAGACATGAGAGTACATCTTCTATTTATTGGGAATAAGTTTATTTACAACACTCCTTTACAAGAATATATTTTACGTAAAATAAGACAAAAAACCGACTTTATTGCTTCGGTTACATATTTTAAAGAGAGTGATAATTCACTCTTTTTATATTTGGAAGAGGAGTTGAATTCTTCTAATAATATCATCATAGTAACTACAAAACAGCACTTTTCGACAATAGGGAAAGTTCTATGTACAGTTACGAGTGATAATCAAGTTTTAAAAGACAATATGCTTATCCCATCAAATAGTTCTGTTTTTGAAGAGAGAAGTTATCTTTTAGAATATAAAAACTCTATTACAAATGTTCTTCACATAGATGAGATGCAAAATATGCCTGAAGTCTTACTTCACTATGAAGATAGTAAGGCTGTGATACACATATTTGAAGAAACTAAAGAAAGTGTAGATTCTATGTTAACTCCAATAGCACAAACTTTTGATGTAAAGATTGATGTTATTACTTTGATTGATGGATGGCTAAGAGTAGACATAGTAAGTAAAAAATATGGAAATATATCGAAGTTTATAAACTCAACAAAACAATTACTTCCAGATAATTTAATAGCAGCATCTAATATAGTTGCTTACATCATCGAAACACTTTGTAAAAATCAAAAAAAGCTTACTTTTGCTGAGAGTTGTAGTGGTGGTTTGCTTAGCTATTATTTTACTAGAGAAAATGGAGCGTCTAAAATATTAGATGGAGCTTTAGTTACTTACTCAAACGATATAAAAGAAAATTGGCTTGCTGTTGAGCACGATGCCCTTATAGAACATGGAGCAGTAAGCTCTGAAGTAGTCAAACAAATGAGTGAGGGAGCATTAAATGTAAGTAATTCAGATTATGCTCTTTCGATTAGTGGGATTGCAGGAGATGGTGGAGGAACAGAGTTAAAACCAGTTGGAACTGTATATATTGGAGTTAGTAGCAAAACTCATCATGCTCAGATGCATCTAAAATTGGACGGTGATAGAAACTATGTACAGCATCAAAGTGTATTATTCGCCATAAAAATGCTTATTTTGATAGATAAAGAGATGTTTTTCTAAATTTGTCAACAAATATCTTGACATCAAAAAACAATTTGTCTATAATTCCCATCCACAAACAGAGATGTTTGTTTTTGTCTTGTTAGCTCAGCTGGTAGAGCACGTCACTTTTAATGATGTGGCCGATGGTTCGAATCCATCACAGGACACCATTTTAAAACTAATAATATCTAATGCGGTGGTAGTTCAGCTGGTTAGAATACCTGCCTGTCACGCAGGGGGTCGCCGGTTCGAACCCGGTCCACCGCGCCATTTATTTTTAGTTTAACTTGGGCGCTTAGCTCAGTTGGTAGAGCGCTACCCTTACAAGGTAGATGTCACTGGTTCGAGTCCAGTAGTGCCCACCATTTTAAAATATCTATTTTATAAAGTGACCCTTTCGTCTAGTGGCCAAGGACACTATCACTTCATGGTAGGGACAGAGGTTCAAATCCTTTAAGGGTCGCCACTTATTGGTGTTAAAAATTTAAAATGGGCGCTTAGCTCAGTTGGTAGAGCGCTACCCTTACAAGGTAGATGTCACTGGTTCGAGTCCAGTAGTGCCCACCATTTTAAAATATCTATTTTATAATATATGCGCGGTGGTAGTTCAGCTGGTTAGAATACCTGCCTGTCACGCAGGGGGTCGCCGGTTCGAACCCGGTCCACCGCGCCACTCCCCTTTTTTATTCCTTTTCGACTCAATCTGCTTAATTTTATAAGTGTTAAACTTTAAACTTAAATTACTGCTTTTAATTAAATTTAATTGTAAACGATGTACCCTTATTTTCTTCACTATCAACGAATATGGATGCTTTATGTAAATCGGCAATTTTTTCAACCATTGATAGACCAAGACCAAAGCCACCTAAATTATTTCCTTTTGAACTATCCACCTGAAAAAACTTATTAAAAATGAAATCTATTTTATCTTTAGAAATACCAATGCCTTCATCCATAATCGTAAGTTTATTATTAGACAAGTCTACTATTACTGATTTTCCTTCTTTTGTATATTTAATTGCATTATCTATCAAGTTAGTTATCATGATAGAAAGCAGAGTCTCATTTCCTTTTATAGTTACAGCATCTAAGTTCTTAATATTTAAAGATATTTTTTTGTTATTTGCAATTACCATATATGTACCAATAACTTCTAATAAAATAGCATCTATTTCTACATCTTTAAAAGATGCTTTTATACTTGAATCTTTTATACGAGTTAATAAAAGTAAATTAGTGATCATTTTCTGTAGTGAGATTATTTCGTCATTTACAGATTCTAAAACAGTTTTATATTCAGATGTTTCTCTGTCTTTTTGTAATGTTACGTCAATTTGTACTTTCATTGAAGCTAGTGGAGTTTTTAATTGATGAGAAGCATTTGAATTAAACTCTTTAATCTTATTAAAGGATATATTCAATTTTGTTAAAAGCTCATTACTAAATATCTCTAGAGCTTTTATAGATGAAATTGCGATTGCTATTGCGCAAATTGTTCTAAAGACTTGTACGGGAAGATGAAATGTTTCAATAAACCAAACTTCATTTAAATAGTTTGCAGGGAAATGTGCGACAGGAGGAACTACAAGTCCAGCAAAAAAAGAATAAGCTAAAAAAGAGATACCAGAAATTTTAAAATAAAATTTTAACTCTTTAATATTTTCAATATTTTTTAAAGAGTTACTGTAAAAATATAGTCCTATTCCTAAAAAGAAAGAACCCCAAAATCCATAAGTATACCGGATAGCAACACTCATTTCATTTATACCCGGGTACATAATAATATAGACTATCAGTAAAGAAGCCGTAATTATATAAATAATAGGTGCTGAATAAATATTGTGTATAAAATGATACTTTGAATATTGATTTTCAAAACTCTTTCTTAGTATAAATCTTGAAAATTCAAATAAAAAAAGATAAGAAATTAATAAGAATATTATTTTAAAAGGTAACAAAGAAGAAGCAGTCTGAGGATAAATCATTGTATATAGTGACATCCATTCAACAATCGCATGAGAAATCGCGAACATCCCTAAAAGCCATATTTTTTTAGCAAAAAAGAGAGTACTATCTTTTGTTCTAACAAATAATACTAATATACCTAAAACAAAAAAAGACAAACCATAAATAAAAAATATAATATCCATTATGAAAGTTTCTCTATTTTATATCCAGATCCACGTACAGTTTTAATTAAAGGAAGTTCTCCCTTTGTATCAATTTTTTTTCTTAAATGGTGAACAAATACATTTATTACATTTGAAGAACTAACTTCATTAATCCCCCAGATTTTATCTTCTATTCTTGTGTGAGTTACTATGTTTCCAATATTTTCTACTAAATAATGTAAGATACTAAATTCTTTAGTGGTTAGACTAATTGCCTTTCCTGCTCTTTTTACAGTTCGTTTGGTAATATTTAGCTCTAAAGTATCTACATTAATAATATCTTGAGAATTATAATTACATCTTCGAATAAGAGACTTTATTCGAGAGATAAGTTCTCCAAATACAAAAGGCTTTGTTAAATAATCATCAACGCCAGAATCTAAACTCTCTATTTTGTCTTCTATATCACTTCTTGCAGTAAGCATTAATATAGGCGTGATATTTTTTTCTTCCCTGAGCTTTTTACAGATTTTTAAACCAGATATATTTGGTAACATCCAGTCTAAAATAATAATATCATATTCATTTACTTGAGCTAAATATAAACCATCATAACCATCTGAAGAAGTGTCTACTGTAAACCCTTCTTCTTTTAGGCCCTTGGCAACATATTTTAAAATTTTTTCATCATCTTCTACTATTAATACATTCATAATAAAAAATTATATCTAAATTTATATATTTGAGTATTAAGAAAAATTAATTATAAGTTAATATTGGAATAATATTCATATGTAATAATTAAAATATTGGAGCTTCAGAGCTTTAAGTTTAAAATTATGGATATTAATATGAAAAAATTAAGTAGATTAGCATTAACAGGAATGTCACTTGCAATAGTAAGTAGCTTATTGATAGGAACACAAGCCCTTGCAAAAGGTGAAAAATATGAACTAGTTAGTAAAAAGCTAGATGCACCTATAACACTTGAAGCAACTAATCCGGCATGGAAGAATGCACCAGGATTAAAAATGGTATTAAGTGAAACACCTTATAAACCAAATGGATTTCCTGGTGTTACTAACACAAACATAGTACTAAAATCATTGCATGATAAAGATAGTATATATGTGTATTTACAGTATGAAGATCCAACAGCGAGTGTTGCAAGATTCCCATGGATTAAGCAAGAAGATGGATCTTGGAAACAATTACATACTAAAGATCAAACTGGTCATGAAAATAATAACTATGAAGACAAAGTAGCATTTCTTTGGGATATTAATACAAAAGGTTTTGCTAAAAAAGGTTGTGCTATTGCATGTCATACAAATAAAAATGGTTTAGTAGATGGGATTCCTGATATGTCTGCTGGTAGAAAATATACTAGAAAAGAAGGTCAAACTATAGATATGTGGCACTGGAAATCAGTTAGAACTGGATTGGCTTTTGATTTGTCACATGACCAATATATTGATCATATGAAGAATGAGAGTAAGGGTTGGGGTAGACATGGCGATGATAAACTTTCTGGTGGTTATAAAAATAATATAACTAAAGATAAAAAAACACCAATGTACATGAGTAAGAATCCTAAAAATACTTTAACGTATTTGAAAGATAGTGATAAGATTTCATTTGTAGATACATTTAAAGCAGGGGATATGGTTCCTGGGATTATTGTTTCTAAAATGAGTGGTTCAGCCGCTGATATCCAAACTTCAAGCGTATATGCAGATGGAAAATGGACTCTGGTGTTTAAAAGAGCTTTGATTACTACAGGTAAAAATACTAAAAAACAAGATGTTGAATTTACTGATTTGAGTAAGGGATATTACTTTGGTGTTGCGGTATTTGATAATACTCAAATCAACCATGTATATCATGATGGAAGCATTAGACTTTTATTTAAATAATGTTTAGTAAAAAGTAAAAATGAATATCCAACAATTAAACATACAAGCAAAAACAGCTGTTTCGCTGTTTTTGCTCTTTATAATAACTGCAACTATATCTTCAGTTATTCTTTTGGGTTTAGAGTTGACAGGTAAAAAAGATGGTCTAAATATCCCAACTATTTCTCAACTTCAAAATAAATATACTACTCCTGAGATTGTAGCTTCAATGAAAGGTAGCATGTATGAACATGTATCTGATGATGCAGATATTGATATGGTAGCTACATGGATTAATCAAGGTTCTAAAAAAGAAAACCCTATTTATGCTGATGTAAAAGAGATTATATCTTTAGACTGTACAGATTGTCATAGTAAGTACTCGAAAATGTCCAAGGCAATTCCATCAATGCCTTTTGAAACATTTAAAGAAATCAAAACACATACAAAATCTGGGTATTCTTGGAAAAAGATGTCAAAACAAGCTCATATACATATGTTTGGTATAGCCATGTTTTTGATTACATTAACTCTTCTCTTCGCATACACAACGTATAATGATGGTATTAAAACATTACTTATTTGGAGTTCATTTGGTGGAGCATTTTTAGATATTTTTTCTTGGTGGTTTTCTAAAATTTTTTCAGAGTTAGTTTATGTAATTTACATTATGGGTGGAGTTATGATTTTATCAATACTTTTAATGTCAGTACTTATTTTAATTAATCTTTGGCAAAAAGAATAATCAAACTAAAAAAAATATACAATTAAATAAAAGAGGGAAAAATATGAAAAAGAAATTAATAATATTTTTAGTTATAACTTTATCAACCTTAACATCTGTTTTTGCTCAAGACGTAAAAAAAGCCGATAGCTTAAAA
>JBLIEY010000013.1:0-28162 GCA_047633475.1 Sulfurimonas sp. | reverse complement strand
TATCTGCTCTTTGAAATTCATCCGAGATAGCCCCTTCTATAAGTAAGATATCACAAGGAATATCTTCTTTAACTATCTCTTTTAATGTGTATTGTGAATCAATCATCGAATGGTATATAAATTCAAAGTCGTTTAGAAATTGTTCAAGATGTGGGTAGTTTAAAAAAGAGTGACTATTACCGTTACATGTAATTGCACTTAGCCATAGAACTCTTGTTTTCTCCATAACAGTTAAACCTTTAGTGCTCTATAAATATTATCTGCTATGTCTTGTGTATATTCATCTAATTCATGAGGTAGTATATTTTCACCTCTTAAAAAAACCATTCCACCTAAGTAGCCCATGAAAAGACCAAAAGCAACAAAGAAGTCCTGCTCTCTAAGATCACCAGCTTTTACACCTTCTTCCAAGTAAATCATAATCTCTGCAACAAATTCGCTTACACAGGTCATGCCCTCACAGCCATCTTTAAATATTTCTCTTTTTGCTAAGTAAATTCTTAAAAAATAGTCTATCATCTCAGGTTTATGGATAGCAGTTTCAAAATAGACTTTGACTATTTTTGTAGTTTTTTCTTCTGTAGACAAATTTGACTCATTAATTTCTTTTAACTTTCCCCCAAGATATACAGATATATATTTAATAATTTCTTTAGCTAAAATATCTTTTGACTTAAAATAATTGTACATATTACCAGCACTCATTTTTAAAGAATTAGCAATGTCAGGGATAGTAGTGTTATAAAAACCTTTTAAAGCAAAAATTTTCAATGCATTTTTTATAATTAGTTCTTTTTTTTCTTCTTTCTTGGTGGACAAGGGGGTTCTCCTTAGATTCTTATTATATTATACTATAAACATCTTTGTATAAATATATTTCAACAATTTCAACATGTATTAAACCTGTTGAATTACCATAAATTTATTAATTCCCTTTTCATAAGTATATTCAAGATTATAGTTATTAGCATCTAGGATATGCTTAACTATATAAAGTCCTAAACCAAAACTTTGGTTTGACTTTACATCACTTCCTTTAAAAAAAGCTTCACAATAGCTTTTTAATGGGTACTTCATCTCTTCGCCAATATTTTCAAATACCATGTTTCCATCTTGTGTTTTAACTTTTATACTTTTGTCAACAGAATATTTTATACCATTATCAAGTAAATTTTTAACCGCTATTGAAAAAAGTTTGAAATTTACATTTAGTTTAATATTATCACATTCTTTTATTACCTGATTATCATTACACATCAATATATCAATTGAATTATCAAGAATATCTTCTAAATAGTATTCTTTTGTTTCTAAAACTTTTTTAGATGCTAATAACTCTTCGATAGAAGCAAACTCATTAATCAATGCATCCAATCTAAAAAATACTTTTTGCATCTTTTCACTATTTTCCTCAGTTTGAGGAAGTTGTGTTAAGAATTGACCTTTTGTGATTGGTGTTTTTAACTCATGCATAATATTTCGTATAAAAATATTTCTTGACTCTTTTAGATGTTTTAACTTTTTAGCTGATTTATCAAACTCATTTGCCAGAAGTGATATCTCGTCTTTTTTTGACGTTGCACACTTTATGTCAAATTCTTCTGCTCCAAAATTTTCAACCTTTTGTTGTAATGCTTTTAAAGGTTTTAATTTTTTTATTGTTGTTATATATAAAAATATAAATGTTATAAGAATTAGTAAAAACACTAGTAGGATAGTCTCAAAATGAGTATTTACTACATTATTATTTACTAGTAAGTAGATACCTTCATCTGTGTGTATAGAAATATAATATTTTGAGTTTAATTTCATAAACTCAACAACTCTATTAGGTCTTCCTCTTTTTTCTACATGTAAATATTTTGTATCTTTGTCATTTAGTATTTTATTTTGCTTTATAGGGTCTGTAATTACGGAGAAGTTTACAATACGTAAGCTTCCTACTAACTCTTGTGAAAAACCTCTGTGTTTATGTTCTCGAAGGAACATTTTAGTAGCGTCTCTATTCATTCTTTCTACATAATTAGCTTCTCTATTTTTACTTGATTGAAAGATAATAAAGAAACTTAAAAGGATTAGGACTAAAGCGATTACAAAAGTTGCTGTTATTGAAAAAATTATTGAATTTTTATTCATTCTACTAGTTTATACCCTACGCCTCTAATAGTTAAAAAGAACTCTGGTCTTTTAGAGTCTACTTCTATTTTATGTCTTATTCTGTTTATTATAACAGCTATACTTCCACCATCTTCATCAGAATTTAAAAAATCACAATTTTCTAACATGTCATATCTTGAAACTACAAAACCTTTTCTTTTGCACATTAAAGACATTACTTGAAACTCAGCCGGAGTAAACTTTATGTACTTACCGTCTTTTTTAATCTCTTGCTTCTCTTCATCCAAAACAAATAGTTCTTTTTCTTCATCATTTTTTGGGATGCTTTTTTTTAATCTTCTGAGTATTGTTTTGATTCTAACTTCTAATTCTCTAGGTTCATAAGGCTTTGGTAAGTAATCATCTGCACCAAGTTCAAGTGCTATAACCTTATCTGTTATATCACTTCTTGCACTTGAGATAATAATGGGGGTATCATATTTTTTAACTAACTCTTTACATACTTCTAAACCATCCATACCAGGTAGAGTGAGATCTAAGATTATTAAATCAAACTCTTTTAAAGCTATGGCGCTCAAAGCCATGAAAGGGTCTTCATAGTTTGTGACACATATATTAAATTTACTTAGATACTGAGTTAAAATTTCTGCTAACTCAGCATCATCTTCTACCATTGCAATATTAATCATCAAACTACCCTAATATTAAACTATTTACCTTGACCTTGTTTAAAGTCGCATTTTTTACATTTATTCATGCTCTTTTTCATTATATCTCTCATATCCATCATAGTTTTTAAATCTTTCTTTTGACTAGAGTTAAGAACTGAATATACTTTTTCCATCATATCTGCTTTTCTCTGAATCTTAGAATCTCTTTTCTCTTGTGCTAACTTAACGAATAGTTTTTTATCAAAACCACTAGCTGTAAAAGCATCTTTTGGATTTGGAAGGTTTTGCATACTTTCTTTTATGATAGTATCTATCTCACCTCTTTGCTTATTATCTAAGTCTAATTCCATAACCATATTCATAAACATATGACGGCCTTGAACTTTCTGACCTTTCATCATTTTACCTTGTTTACACTGAGACTTGTCTCCTGGTCTCATATCACTGTTTGGGTTAAATGCAACTAATGAAGATGCTACTAATGCTGTAGCTACAATACTTAAAATTATTTTCTTGTTCATAATGAACTCCTTATTTTGATAGTAGAAGTATAAGCTTTCTTAATTAACGATCTTTAAATTGTAGCTTAACGAAGTATTAATGAAATTCAGAGTTTTTTTTAAAATGCATATGAGTATGTAAACCCACCAAAGATATCTCGTTCATTTTGTTGGTCTGAATATTTTGTTGGAGATTTATAAAAAAGAGTAAGTTTATGCTTTTGATAAAATAAATCATTACCAACATATAGAGAACCAGAGAAAGCCTTTTTACTTACTTCATAACCTTGATCTCGAGATTCCTCGATTATATATGAATATGCTTGTAAGGCTGCACTTAGCCCTGCACTTAGTGACCATCCAAATTTATCGTTTCTCTTGTTTGGTTGAATCATAGATGCTTCTTCATTTAATAATGGAGAATGTGCATTAAATCCTCTACTATAGTTATCTCCAAAGCGAAACATTGTTCCTGCGAACACTTCTGTTGTAAAGTTCCCTACTTGAGCACCAAAATTGTTAAACCAATCCATTGAAAAAGAATCTTTTTTATGGTATTCCCAGCTTATTTCACCATGTTGCAATAATACTGTAGCATTGTATTGTGTTTTCAACTGAGTATCCCAACCTTTGGCTTCTGAGTTACTTATAAGAGAGTGAAAGCCATTTTGCATAGCTTCGCCTTGAGCTTCTTCTCCAACTACACCAAATCTTATACGGTACTCATTAAAACTGTCATTATCCCATTCAAAAATATAAAATGATACACCTAAATAAGCTGCATAAGGCATATCATTATACTGAGCAATAGATTGTGTTACATCATCAGGAGTTAAGATGGCTTGAGAGATACTAACACCAGTATTATATTTTCTTGATTTCTCTAGACCATCTATTGTAAGAACATTAAAAGCACCAAGCATAAATCTACTGTAATAAGATATATCACTTGTAACTTTATGTTTATATGTATCATCCATCCAACTAAGAGCTACACCATTTGAATAATGTCTGTCAGTTCCAGCAAAGGCATCATTGTTAAACTGAAAAGACAACTGGTCTGCATCTAGAGCAGATGCTAAAGCTAAAGCTAATAATAATTTAGTTTTATTTTTCATATGTTTATTTTAGCCTTTTATTCTTTTATTAGAAGTGTAACAACTTTACGTACTTGTGGAACTACCACAATAATAGTAGGAAAAGCTACTAGAAAAGCTTTCCAATAAGCACTAAACCATGAATATATAAATCCATCAACCATGCCTAAATTTATGAGTGTAATTACAAAACTCATAAAAAAAGACATAAATAAAGACATTATAAATGCAAAAACTATTGTTGTATACTTTCTATTTATCATTTTTTTTAATACCTTACTTCATAAAACTTTTTAGATTAAAAAAATCACGTACTATCTACAAAGACAAACTATTTTTTGTTGTAAATTTTAGTAGTGATTTTAAATCATCTGCACAAAGGAGTGCAGAGATTATGAGAAAAAATAACTTTAATTTCATTAACTCTTTTTACTAAACTTACGTTTTACACTAACCACAAGATAGAAGAACAGAGGAATAAATAACAATCCTATAACAGTAGCAGCTGCCATACCGCCAACAACAGTTGTACCTATAATATGTCTACTTGATGAACCAGCTCCTGTACTTAAAGCAAGAGGAAGAGTACCAACAATAAAGGCTAAAGATGTCATAACAATAGGTCTAAACCTAAGTCTAGCCGCTTCAATAGTAGCTTCCATAAGTGGCATACCATCTTTTAATTTATCCATCGCAAATTCAACTATTAAAATAGCATTTTTCGCCGACAGTCCAACAAGGGTAACTAAACCAACTTGGAAGTAAATATCTGCTTCGAGATGTCTTAGAAAAACAGCAAGAGCTGCTCCAAACAGAGCAAGAGGAATAGAAATAATTACCGCCAATGGGATACTCCAACTCTCATATAGTGCCGCAAGAATTAAAAATACAAAAACAATAGCATACAGAGAGGTATAGTTACCTTCTGATTGTAATTTCTTCTCTTGATAAGAAGTACCAGCCCATGCTACAGAATATCCTGTAGGAAGAATACCTTTTGCAATTTCTTCAATCGCATCAGTTGCATCACTAGACGCATAACCTGCAGCTGGAGAACCAGTTATTTTTGCTGATGTAAACATGTTAAATCTTTGAACAACACTTGCATCTACTTTTCTTGTAAGTTTAACCAGTTCACTAATTGGAGTAAGTGTTCCATTCTCAGACCTTACAAAAATATTTTTAAATCCATTTATAGATGATCTATACTTAGATTCTGATTGTATATTTACATGAAAAGTTCTACTATAAAGGTTAATGTCATTTATATAACCCTTTCCGTATGTGCTTTGGATAGTTGTAAATATATCACTAATTGCAATACCCATAGATTTCGCTTTTTCTCTATCTACCTCTAGTAAATACTGAGGTACATTTGTGTTAAGAGTAGTTCTAATACCTGTAAGTCTCTTATCTTGAGAGGCTTTTTTTATGATTTCTTGAACATATTTATTGAGTATTTTAATATCTTTACCTGTTCTATCTTGAACCCACATCTCAAAACCACCAGTAGTACTCATACCCATAATCGGAGGAGGAGTTACAGGGATAACAAAGGCATCTTTGTTTTGCATAAGTTGACCCATAAACTTACCAGCTAATGCTTGAGCACCTTGTTCTTGGTTTGGTCTTTCATCCCAAGGTTTCAACTTTGTAAATATAATTGCCGCATCTGATTTATAAGCAAATGTAGAAAAATCTAGACCCGTTATAACTCCAGTTCCGATTACATTTGGATTTTCTCTTAATTCATCTGCTACATTATTTGCAATTCTATAAGTCTCACCCATAGATGTAGAAGGCATAGCAAATGTTAAAGCGAAAAGCATACCCTTATCTTCAGTTGGAACTAGCCCTGTAGGCAGTTTATTCATCAAAACTACAGTTGAGTATAAAAGAATCCCAAAAAGAGCTAGAGAGAAAAACCATAGTTTAATCGTCTGCTTTGTAATCATTGTAAACACTGTAGTTGACCAGTCAAAAAATTGATTAAACTTTCTTAGTGGCCAAATAGGTTCTCCCTCATCAGCTCTTAGAAAAATCGCACAAAGTGCAGGAGTTAGAGTTAGTGCTATGAAACCAGAAATCACAACAGCAATTACAATAGTAATAGCAAATTGTTGATACATTACCCCACTAAAACCACCTGTAAATGCAGCTGGAATAAACACAGCAGATAAAACTAAAATAATTGCAACAAGAGGTGTAGTTAACTCTTTCATCGCTTCGATTGTTGCATCTTTTACACTTATAGTTTTTGTTCTTAAAATACGCTCCACATTCTCGATAACAATAATGGCATCATCAACAACAAGTCCAATTGCTAGAATAAGACCAAAAAGAGTAAGTAAGTTTATAGAAAAACCTGCTGCATAAAGACCTGCAAATGTACCTATGATAGAAACAGGAATAGCAAGGACCGGAATAATAGTAGCTCTCCAATTACCTAAGAACAAATAAATTAAGATAGTAACAAGAACTATAGCTTCTAAAAGAGTTTTTATAACCTCATTAATAGATTCATCTACAAATAAACTTGCATCATATGGGTAGTGATACTGTAAATCCTCAGGAAAAGAGCTTTTTAATTCTGCTAGCTTTTTATCTACTGCGGATGAAACTGCCAAAGCATTTGCGCCAGATGCAAGGAAAATTCCTACAGGCATCATTGGCTCACCATTATATGTACTCATTGTATTTATAGAGTCAGCTCCAAGAGTAACCCTAGCAATTTCTCTTAGCCTGAGTGTTGAGCCATCAGGATTTGACCTTACAATAATATTTTCAAATTCTTCAACAGTTTTTAGTCTACCACTTGTAGTCATAGAGTAAGTAAAAGGTTTTATTTCTTGCATAGGTTCAGCAGCGATTGAACCAGTTGAATACTGAGCATTCTGACTAGCAATAATTTGTTTTATATCACTTGGAACTAGATTATAAAAAGATACCTTATCCGGGTCAATCCATACTTGAATTGCATAATCTTTTTGTCCAAAAATAACAGCTTCACCAACACCATTAATTCTTCTTAAATCATCCATAACATTTATGTTAATATAATTTGAAATATACGTACTGTCATGAACAGCATTTTTTGATGTAAATGCTATAACTTTTACCATATCTGGAGAGCGCTCTTTTACACTAACTCCTTGTCTTTGCACCTCAGCAGGAAGTTTTGAGTTAGCAAGTTGTACTCGGTTGTTTACATCTACCTTTGCTTGATCAACATCTGATCCAACTTCAAAAAAGATACTAAGAGTTAAAACTCCATTTGGAGATGCTGTTGATGTCATATATGTCATGTTTTCAACACCATTGATAGCATTCTCAAGAGTTGTTGAAACTGTTGTTGCTAAGGTCTGTGCATCTGCCCCAGGGTAAGTCGCACTAACTTGAATTTGAGGAGGTGTAACAGCCGGATATTCTTGAACTGGTAATACTTTTAGAGCGATTATACCTGCAAGCACTAATAAAACTGATAGTACAGTTGCAAAAATAGGTCTGTTTATAAAAAATCTTGAAAACATTTAGTTTCCTTGCTTGTTGATAATCTTATCAACTGTTACTTTAGCACCTGGCTTTACTCTAAAAAAGTTATTTACAATAACTTTATCACCACTTTTTAAAGGACCAGTTCTGATAATAAACTTGTCACCACTCTCATATGCAATCGAAACTGGTCTAACACCAACGACACCATTTTCTTCTATCATCACTATTGTTCCAAGAGGATTTTGTAAAACCGCTTTTTGTGGGATAGTAATAACATTTTTTTCAGTGATACCATTTAATGCTACACGCACAAAACTACCAGGCATCAAGTATCCATCGCTATTGTCTATTTTTGCTCTTATTTTGATAGTAGCTGTACTTTTATCTACATTTACATCAAAGAAGTCAACCATACCATTTATCTTAGTTTCTTTATTATCAATTTCTAAAGATACATTTATTTTATTTGCTTCTGGCATCAACCAAATGTCATTTTTAATATTTGTATAATCACTTAAAGGCATAGAAAACGATGCATAAACTACTTCATTTTGAGTTATACCTATAAGATTTGTAGCAGGATTTGCAGAAACTAGATTACCAATATCAACTTTTTTAAGTCCAGTTGTTCCACTAATAGGTGCTTTTACTTTTGTATAGTTTAAATTTATTTGCGCTTGAGTTAGTTGAGCCTTAGAAAGTAAAAGAGATGCGGTAGCTTCTTCGAAAGATGATAGTGCTGCATCTTTAGTTTGAGCACTTACTGCTTTTTTAGCGTAAAGTTCTTTTGTTCTGTTCCAGTTTCTTGTTTCTTTTTGCAATGATGCTTCACTCATTTTTACTGATGCTTTTGCAGCATCTACCATTGCAACATAAGTATTATCTTCTATCTCAAAAAGTAAATCACCTTTTTTTACTTTTTGACCTTCAGTAAAGTGTTTTTTCTCTAAAACACCAAGAACTCTTGAGACGACACTTACATTTTGAAAAGATTCTATCTGAGCCGGATACTTTAAACTTACCGGAACATTTTGTGCAGCAGGTATCACATATACATCTGCTTTTGGTGCAGGCATTTGCTTTTGCTGTGTTTTTGGAGCATCACTTGCAAGTGATACTGATGGTAGTAAAATCATAGCAAGAGTAGATGCTATTAGTGTATGTTTAATGTTTATCATTTTATATATTCCTTGATATTTTTATTTGTATAGTAATAATAAGTTGCGTAAGCAATTTGAAGATTATTTAGTGCTGTTTCATACTGAGCTTTTGCATTTGTTCTTACAGTTAAAGCATCTAAGTAAGTTACATTATCTACAGCACCAACTGAATACTTATCTAATATACTTTTATATGCACTCAGAGATGATTCTAAAGTACTTTTTGCACTTTTTATTTGTGCTTTTGTAGTTTCTATCTTTAGAGTTGAGAGTTTAATATTTATATCTTGTTCATTTAAAGCATATTCAACTTCACTTTGTAATGCTTTTTGTTTTAGCATTACAGACTCTTTTTGTTTAGAAATATAACCAAAATCAAAAATTCTCATACTTAAAGTAACTAAAAATTCATTTTGAGAGTCTTTATTTTTATCATGAGTTGAATCATAATCACCATACGCATAAAGACTAAAAGTATCTTCTACACTAATTTTAGGCATATTAGAAGATGAAATAATATTTGCAGTATGCTTAAGTGAATTAGCACTAGCTTGAAGAGCTAAGATGCTATCAGATTTTTCTTTGTCTATAGATTCTGGTACATCTATAACAGAGTTATCTATCTCATAAACATTCTTACCTATCTTTATGCTTAGTAGTTGTTTTAAAGAAACTATTTGATATTTGATTTGATCAATTTGGTAGAGGTTATCACTATATTCGGCTTTTAGTCTATCTATTTCATCTATTGTAGCACTTCCAACATCAAAAAACTTTTTGACTCTGTCTAGTTCAGCAAGTAGTTGTAGTTCTTTATCTTTTAGTGCATTTAAAGTAGACTGATTACTTTTTATGTTGAAGTAATCTTGTGTAATACTAAGTTGTAAACTTTTTTTGTAAGCTTCTGAACTATACTTTGAAGAAGTTGACAATTCTCTATTTTGTTTTATAGTACTTGATTTTTTACCACCATCATATAAGTCCATTGATACTGTTGCATATCCACTAAATGTATCACCTGGATAACTATATGTTCTTTCATTATCTAAGTTATCATAATAAGCACCAACATCTACAGTTGGATAGTAATCACTCTGAGCTGACTCTACACTTTTTTCGTTTGCCATATGTGTTAGGTTTTTTGAAACTACCATTTTGTTGTTTGTAGTTGCAAAATCTAGTAGAGACTTCAAGCTCTCAGCATATATAAATACTGGTATAACCAGCAACAGTAATTTAATCATTTTTCACCTCTATCATATCAAATATCGCATCATAAAACTGATACACTTCTTCTTTTACACTATAAGTAACTAGTGTACTTACTTTCTTAATAAACATTCCTTCAGAAGCTGCAAAAAGTCCTCTTGCAAAAACTTCTGAACCAGCTTTTAGCTCTCCACTTTGTACACCTTCATACATAATCCTTTGGAACCATCCAAAATAATCTTGTGCACATGTAGTTTGAAACTTAAGCATTTCCGTGTTTGGGTTTAACAAAGAAATAGAAACAAATTCTTTATATAGTTGTCTAAGACTTTCTTTATCCTCATCATAAAATATACCTGAGAAAATTTTAACTTTTTCTCTTGTTGACGTTACACTATTTAGTTGACTTTGCTTTTGTTCATTGCTTTCTTGCATAAGAATGTTTACTATTTCAAATACAATATCTTCTTTATTTTTAAAGTAATCATAAATAGTACCCTTTCCAACGCCTGCAGCTTTTGCAACCTGCGCTATAGTTAAAGCATATATACCATTTTTATAGAATAAATCTTTACACGAAAGTGCTATATCTTTTCTTTTTTGTACCTTATCTACAATTATTGCCATATTCTTCCTTTACAAAAATGACCGACCGTCAGTCATTTAAAGAAATTATAGTGATTTAGTCTTAAAAATTAATAAATGACTACTGGTCATTGAATAAAATAATGCCTCATTTATATTCGGTTAAACTAGTATTAATATTCAGTATAGTTAGAAATGATATTATTCAATTTATAATATATTTATAAGGAATTAATAGTGCAAAACATAGAGAGAAAAATATGAATCGTATAATAGAATATTTTGTAAAAAATTCACGCTTAAACTACACGCTATTAGTATTTATATTAGTGATGGGAGTTTTCGCTTATGTAAAAATCCCAAAAGAGATGTTTCCAACTGTAACTCTAGATGCCATCATGGTAACAGGGAATTATAGTGGGGCAAGTGCTGATAACTTAAACAATTTTGCAGTTGTTGAGTTAGAAAATCAGATTGATACTATCTCAGGGATTGATGAAGTCACAACTACTGTAACAAATGGTAGTTTTGCTATAAAAATAGAACTACAAGATGGTGCAGATAAAGATGAAGTACAAACAGATGTTGAAAATGCTATTAGTGTGGCAAAAAAATATCTTCCAAGTGATATGGATGATCCTAGTATTTCAAATGTTAAAAGACAAGGTTCATTGATAAACATTTCTATTTCATCTAAGGAAAAAGATAAAGTAGAACTCTTTAATATATCTGACAAGCTAAAAACACAACTTCTTCAAATACCTAATGTTAGTGAAGTAAGTGTTTTTGGAGATAGTGACCTTCAAATAGATATAGTTCTTGACCATAAAAAAATAGATATGTATTCTATTGAAAGTTCTTCAGTAATCAGCGCTATTCAAAACCTCACATACATGTATCCAGTTGCTCAAATAGAAAAAACTGGAGAGCACCTTTATGTTACAGCGAATAATACTGACAAGTTTGACAAGGATGTATGGTTAAATACAATGCTAAAAGTTGATGGTAAAAATGTTTACTTAAAAGATATAGCAAGTATTACTATTGACTACCCTAGCGATGAAACTATTTCTAGACTAAATGGCAAAAGTACAATTTCATTAGAAGTTTATAAAAATAGTGATGGTGATGCTATTTCTATGGCAAAAAAAATCAAAACTATTCTTGCAACATTTGAAAAAGCAAATCCTGAAATAACCATGAGCCCTTATCATGACAGTGCAAAGCGTGTAGATGATAGACTTAAAACAATTATTGCAAATATTACTCTAGGTCTTATTTTAGTTGGTCTTTCTATGCACTTTTTAATAAGCCCTAGATTGTCATTTGTTATTATTTTAGGCATTCCTACTTCTTTTATTATTGGTATTGTTATAATTGAGCAGATGGGTTATAGTTTAAACCTTATCTCACTTATGGCTATGCTTATGTCGCTTGGTATTGTCGTCGATGATGCCATTATTGTCAGTGAGAACATACAACGTCACCTTGATGAAGGTTCCTCTTTACATGAAGCGGTAATAAACGGAACAAAAGAAGTTGTTGCTCCTGTTTTAGTTGCAGCAGCTACAACAGTTTTTGCTTTTTTACCTATGATGCTAATAAGCGGTGAATTTGGTTTGTTAATTATACTAGTACCAATTGTTGTGTCAATATTAATACTATCATCTCTAATAGAGTCTTTTATATTTTTACCACTTCATGCAAAACATCTTTTACGTGCAAATGATAAAATGCTTGATTGGACTCCTGTTTATAACTTTTATGAAAATATACTTCACAAAACTATACATTATAAAAAAACATTTTTAGTAATATTTTTTATAACAGTACCCCTTATTACTTTTTATCTAATCAGTATTAGTAGATTTCAAATGATGCCAGATAAAGATACAAACAAAATCACTTTATCTTTCAAACTAGATGAATCTTCCTCACTAGAGCAAACAGATGTTCTAACTAAGAAATATGAAGATATTCTTTTAACAAATTCAAAAAAACTATTTATCAAAAATCTATCTACTACAGTTGGTAGGTTTACAGATGTTGGAAGAAACAGTGAGACTATAGAAAATGGTTTTACTTTAGCTTTAGAATTAGAAGATTTAAAAAGTGAAAACTTCTTAGATAAATATGTAAATCCTGTTCTTAACCTAAGTTTTGATTTTAAACAAGAAACCAAAATAAGAGACTTAGATGCAAATGAAGTTAGAAGCAAGGTAAGAGACCTTATTACTCCTCAAACAAAAATAGACAAGGTAGTTGAGTTTAATATTATCAAAGATAGGATTGGTATTGTTAAGACCGATGTAGAGATAAAACTAAGTAGCGAAGACACTCTTTTACTACTAAAAAATATAAAAAAATTAAAAGAGAGTTTAGCAAAAGTAGAGGGAACAAAAGATATAGCAGACAACACAAATTTAGGTGAACCAGAATATAAGTTCACTTTAAACTCTTATGCTCACTCTCTTGGTTTAACTGACAGCGAGGTATCTTCTCAAATTGCAAACTTGTTTATTGAAAAAGAACAAGCAAATACCTTTAATAAAGATGGTGTTATAAAAATAAAGACTCAATCATTATATAAAAATGATTTGACTGAGTTAAAACACTTTTTGATAAATATAGATTCTAAAAAAGTAGAATTACAACAACTTGTAACGTTTACAATAGAGCAAAACTTTGCAAAACTAGAAAAAGAGGATGGTAAAATCCTTAAAAAAGTATATACAAATGTTGATTCAAAAATCACAAGTGCAAGTGAAGTTATACAACAAATACAACCAATACTAAATGAAATTAAAAAAGAAGGAATTGACGTTACTTTTGGTGGAGAGAGAGAACAAAGCGGTCAATTAATAAATGATTTATTACAAGCTTTTTTTATAAGCTTTTTCCTAATATTTATTGTTTTATTAGTTAACTTTTCATCTTTTAAAAATGCACTTATCATTATCTCTGTTATTCCTTTTACTGTTTTAGGAGCTGTAGGAGGGCATTTTATTATGGGAATCAACTTAAATGCTCAGTCACTCATAGGAATGTTGGGTCTTGCTGGAGTTGTTATTAATGATGGGATTATTATGTTAGACTTTTTACATGGCACAACAAATAAAGCTGAGTTTTTTAAACGTGCGAAACAAAGAGTAAGACCAATCTTTATAACATCTTTTACAACAGTTCTGGGACTCTTCTCTATTATCTTTTTCTCAACTGGAGATTCTGTTATGCTTCAACCTATAGCAATCTCTCTTGGTTATGGTATCGCTTGGGGAACTGTGCTAAACCTTATCTACGTTCCAGTGCTTTATGCAACACTATTTAAAATAAAGGATTAAAAAATGAAAAAATATCTATTAATACTAATAACGCCATTTATGCTTTTTGCCCAAAGTTACATGAGCCAGATTGAACCTTATGAAAATTATCTTATTTACTCACAAGCAGCTGGTGAGATAGTAAAACTCGATAAAAATGATGAGACTAAAGTAGTTAACAAGTTGCTAATAAAATTAGATGATGCACTTGAGCAAAACGAACTTAGCATCTATACTAAGCAGTTAAATCTTTACCGTAAAAAGTTAGAAATCTTAGAAGATAGCTATAACAGATATATAAAAATCAAAGGTGCAAGTCAGTCTGATAAAGATGACAAACTTTATGATGTAATTGAGTTAAAGATTTCTATAAAAAGTCTAGAACTTTCTATAAAAGATGTAGAAAATACAATAAAGAAAAAAACAATCAATGTGAAAAATCTTTATATAAAAGAGTTTAATGTAAACAATGGAGATTATGTAGCCATTGGTACACAGTTGGCATCTGCATATGATGTTAGTAAATCTAAACTTATCGTATATGTAAGTGCAGATGATTATAAAGATATCAGAAATAAAAAAATAGTTCTTGATTACAAAGATGGCCTTGCAAAGATAGAAAAAATAGACAAAGTAATAGATTCAACTTATGTATCTGCTTACAAGGTAACACTTATTATAAACTCAAATGAGTATGGAAAAGTTGTAAAAGTAGAGTTTGTAAAATGATTAGATTACTCATCTTAAGCTTACTTAGTACTATAGTTTTTGCAAATGAATCAGAAGTACTAAGTGATACAAAAAAAGACATCATTGACTTAACACAAAAACAAATAAATGAGACTCAACAAGTTAATAAGTATGATTGGTTATCTGACATAGACTTAAGTGTTAGTATATATATGGATGAAGATAACGATCAAAGTCAAGATTACTCTGCATCTTTTTCACAAGACATATTTAGATTTGGTGGAATTGTTTCTCAAGTTGAGTATGCAAAAGAGTTGAAAAAATTAGATAGTTTAGAACTAATCATGAATACAAAAACAGATATAACTGCTTTATATTCTCTTTTAATAGATATAAAAATCGATGAAATAAGCCTAGAACAAAACAAGCTAAATCTAAAAAATAGTTATATAGACATAGAACATAAAAAATCACAGTACAAAGAAGGTGATATTGGGATTAGTGATTTAAATGAAGCAATGATGACTAAAAATGAGTTAAGAGATGCACAAAAAGATTTAGAGCTTTCTAAACAAAAAAATATTACTTCTTTAAAAGAATATACACAAAGAAAGTATGAAACAATCAATATACCTAATATAAGTATTCTTAGCAGAGAAACATTCTTACAAAAATCTACAAGTATAAAATACGCTTCTTTAGATGCTAATGTAAATAAATTAAATTATAAATTGAAAAAGAGTGATTATCTACCAGCTATTAGTATTGATGGAGAGTACGGATATCGAGAGTATGGGGATGCAGATGGATACAGTACAGGTGCCGGTCAGTATTATAATTATGGATTAAGCCTTTCACTGCCTCTTAGTTATACATCTTCAAATGAGATACAAGTACAAGAAATAAACTATTTGATTAGTAAAAAAGAACTAACTGATAAGATAAATGACAACAACATAATTTATGAAAATACTTTACAAACGCTAGAGAGTTATAAACAAAAAATACAATTAGCCCAAGAAGACATAGAACTATATTCAGAACTATTAACTCTAAACATGGAAGAGTTTAAGGCAGGATATAAGACTATAGATGATGTAGATACTCTGAAAAATTCTAAACAAATAAGGGAGCTTGATATCAAAACATATAAGCTAAATATAAATAAAGAGCTAATTACTTTGTATTTTTATACTAAGTAATTACTGCTTTATAAAAAGTAAAACCTTATCTTACTATTGCAATAGCATCTATTTCAACTAGAGCATTTTTAGGAAGAGTTTTTACAGCTACTGTTGAGCGAGCTGGCTTATGTGAGCCAAAAGCTACTTCATAAATTCCATTTACAACTGCAAAATGATCCATAGATGCTATAAAGATAGTTGTTTTAACAACATCATTCATAGAACTACCAGCTTCTTCTAAAACTGCTTTTAAATTTTTCAAAACTTGTTTTGTTTGTACAATTACATCATTTTCTAACATTACACCATCTGAAGTTAAGGCAATCTGTCCTGATGTATAAACCATCCCATTTGCTATAACAGCTTGAGAGTACGGCCCTATTGCCGCTGGTGCTTTGTTTGTGTGTACTAATTTCATCTCTAATTATCCTTAATTTTATTTTTAGAACTATTTCCAGTTACTTATAAAGTTTTTAAAAACTTTATAAAGTCCTTGAACCTCTTTAGCAGTTGTTCTTTCATTTATAGCGTGTATAGTGTCATTTATAACACCGAACTCTACTACATCTATACCCATTGGAGAGATATGTCTTGCATCTGATGTTCCACCAGCTGTAGAGTGTTTAGGTTTTATCCCTGTTACACTCTCTATAGATGCATCTATTATTTTTACAAGCTTTGTGTCTGTGTCTGTTTTAAATGGGTAAGAACCTTGAGTAAGCTTAAGCTCATAGTCTAAACCTTCTAAGTTCTTCGCTACAAATTCTCGTACTTCTTTCCCCGTTGTAAGAGTGGTATTTCTAACATTAAACATCATATCAAGCTTGTTTGGAGTTACATTTGTAACCTGCATACCTGAACGGATATCAGTTATAACAAACTTACTTGGAGAGAAAAACTCATCACCATTATCTAAGTCAACTCCTGCCATATTTACAAGTCTAGATGCAATGTTGTGGATTGGATTTATAGATTTTTGGGGATAAGCAGCATGACCTTGTTTTCCATTTAAAGTTAAATAACCATTTATAGAACCTCGTCGCCCTACTTTTATAGCATCTCCAAATTTTTCTTCACAAGTTGGCTCAGCTACTATCACAGCATCTGGAAGCATTGAATTTTCTTTTAAATACTTTAAGACTTCAATAGTCCCATAAGTCCCTTCACCCTCTTCATCAGAAGTAAGCAAGATAGACAAAGTTCCACTAAAATCCTTAGCTTCTTTAACCGCCTGAATAAATGCGGCAACCCCACTTTTCATATCTTGTGTACCACGACCAAAAATATAGCCGTCTTTTTCTACCGCTTCATAAGGGTCAGTATCCCAACCTTTTCCAGCAGGAACAACATCAACGTGTCCAGCAAAGCATAGATGCTCACCCTCACCAAATTTTTTATATATAAAAAGATTTTTAACATCTTCTATATCTACACGAATAGCAGTAAAATCAGGTAAGTAATTTTGCACAAAATCTAAAAGCCCACCATCATCAGGTGTTTCACTTTTAGTTCCAACCATAAACTTAAATAATTCTATAATATCCATTAGTTATCTGCACCTGGGTTATCATAAAAGATATATGCTGTAGAATAATCACTTATTTCAAAATAAAGTTTTTTCTCACCAGCATCTACTTTTAGGTTTTGGTTTGTGTCTAGAACACCATAACCATATCTATATGTTCTTGGAGCAGCACCTTGAGTAGCTTCAGCAGTTGATAGCTTATCTATCTTGATGAATCTTTTTACAAGTTTTTCACCCATATAAATGTCAAGTACCCCATTAGTACCTGTCCAATTTTGGATACTTCTACCTATCTTGTTTTGTGTTTCTTGTGTACATCCGCTAAACATAAAAGTAAGCGCGATAGCTGTTAATATCATTAATTTTTTCATATTTTATTCCTTATACTAATAAAAAGCAATTATACAACTTTTTTATTATTTAGATGAACTTCTCTCAAGTTTATATATATCTTTTCTTCTATCTTTTAAGTTCGTTACACTTCCAAAGGTATTTAACTCTGTTAATAAATCTAGATCAACATCTGCGATTAGAACCATCTCACTATTTGCTATTGCTTCGGCTTTAATTCCATTAGTAGAAAATGCAAAATCACAAGGAGTAAATACTACAGACTGTGCAAATTGTATATCCATATTATGAACATTTGGCAAATTTCCAACACTCCCTGCAATAGCAACATAACACTCATTTTCAATCGCTCTTGCTTGTGAGCAGTGTCTAACTCGTGAGTATCCATTTTGAGTGTCTGTTAAAAATGGAACAAATAAAATGTCCATTCCATCTTCAGCAAGAAGACGGCTTAACTCTGGGAACTCGGAGTCATAACAGATAAGTACACCTATCTTTCCACAGTCTGTATCAAATGTTTTTAAACCAGTTCCACCCTGCATTCCCCAAACTTTAGCCTCATCAGGAGTAACATGAATCTTTTCATATCTCTCAGTTGTTCCATCTCTTCTACACAAATAACCAACATTATACAGATGCCCATCTTTTATCTCAGGCATACTTCCTGTAATAATATTTATGTTGTACGATATAGACAATTCTGAGAATTTTTTAACTATATTTTCTGTATGTTTTGCTAATTCTCGTATTGCATTTGATTCTGACATATGGTTATTTGCAGCCATTAAAGGCGCATTAAAAAACTCTGGGAAAAGAGCAAAATCACAACGATATCCTGAAACAGAATCAACAAAATACTCAGCTTGTTGCATCAACTCTTCAAGATTTGCATAAGGTCGCATTTGCCATTGAATCAAGCCCAAACGAACAATTTTTTTCTTTGTTGTTGCTTTTAAATTTGGTCTTTCATAGTAGATATTATCCCACTCAAGTAAAACAGCAAATTCACCTGATTCTTTATCACCTTCTAAGTAACCTTTTAAAATTTTAGATGGATGAAAATCATTTGACATTTGAAAATTTAAAACAGGATCATGAATCTCTTTTCTTTTTACTTTTTCTATATATTCTTTAGGTGTCAACTCGTTGGCATATTTATGATAATTTGGAATCCTTCCACCAAAAGCGATGCCTTTTAGATTTAGTTTTTCACATAGCTCTTTTCTATAGTCATAAAGTCTTCTACCTAAACGAAGCCCTCTAAATTTTGGTTTGACAAACACATCAATGCCATATAGTATATTACCTTCATCTGAATGTGTGTCAAAAGTATAGTTTCCAGTTATCTCATGATAAGTATGGTGCAGTGAAAAGTTTTCATAATCAACTATAATTGAGAGCGCACATCCTGCTATCTCTCCATCAATTTTTATAACAACTTGACCATCTGGAAATTTTTCGATGAGTGCTTTAATCTGAGAATCTTCCCAATATGCATCAGGTAAAGTATCATATGATATTTTCATAGCTTCTTTGAGCTCTTTAGTATCATAAATATTTAAAAATTCCAGTTTAATATTTTCTATATCTTGCATTTATGTGTTTTCCTATTTTCATTTAACAATATCGGGATTATACACTTTAATTTGCTTATATTAGTATCTAAAATACTAAACTTTAATCCCAATCATCCAAAACAAATTCATCGGATGAATCTTCTACTTTTGACTCCTTTACCTTCGTCTCTTTTGGCTGGATTTGCTCAGGTTTTTGCATCTGTTGTTCAAACTGAAGTTCAAGTCCATTTGAAGTCATTAAAAAACCATCTACACGAAGTTTTCCATTATGAATTTCATTGTGATGTTCTTTACAAAGTGGTACAAGATTGTGTTTATTGTCTTGATGGAAGTGTCCTATAAAACCAGCTTTATCTGCAAGTGATCTTTGTGAAATGTGATGTACATCTTCTGCCATTGCACCGCAAATCACGCATTTGGTTACGTAGAGGTCTTTGTTGTACTTACTTTTCTTTTTCTTTACAAGAAGTTCTAACTCGTCAAAGTCATTGGCAAGTCTTTTTCTTATCTTATTTGCAGTGTCCAAAAACTCACTATCCATATGAAGAGACTTTGCAAATTCTAGACCATATACACTACTACCACTTCCCTTCTGTAAAATTCTATTAAAGATAAGTAGATCTTGTCTCTCATCATATTCTACGCTTAGATGCAAGTCTACAACATTCTCTAATGTAGTTATCTCTTTCATAGTTGAGAGCTGATGTAAGTGTGTCGCAAAAAGAAATAATGCTCGAAGTTTTGCTAGTTTTATTATTGCACTAGAAACTATAGCTACACCAGAAAGCGTTTCAGTTCCATGACTTATCTCATCACCAAGAATTAGCGAACCAACTGTAGCACGATTAAATATGTTTTTTAGTTCTAGCATCTCTACTGCAAAAGTTGAAAGACCTTTTGCAAGGTTATCTTTTGAGACGATTCTTGTAAATATAGAATCAAAAAGAGAAAACTTCATAACCGCAGCACTTACAAAAAACCCAGATTGAGCCATAAGAACAGCTATACCAATACTTTTCATTAACGATGACTTACCACTAGAGTTGATGCCATAGAGTAAAACACCATTTATCTCATGTCCATCATGCACACCAACTTCAAGCATCACAGTAGTTGGATGAGGCAAATCCATATAAGCACGATTTCCCATAACTATGTCATTTGGAACGTAGATGCCACCACGTTCTTGAACCTCAATAAGTGGATGGCGAAGTTGCATAACTTGCATAAAATTTTCATCATCTTTTACATCTACTATAGTAGGTCTTGAGTGTTTAAATTCTTGAGCAACTTTTGATGAACTTACACCAACATCCAAATCAGCAACGTAACTTATAACTCTGTCAAAAAGAAGAGAGTATCGTTTTTCATAAACACCTTGAAGTTGAACAAATCTATCTTTTACCAAAACCACTATCTTTCTACGATTTTTCATGATTTTATCTGAGAGTGTATCCGTAAATGTAGATGTTATTTTTACGCTATTTGTAAGTTTTTTGACATTAAATTCTTTAAACTCTTCATACTTTTTAAACTCACTCTCTATCATGGAATAACGGTTTTTACTTAAAGAAATATAGTAACCCTCTTTTTCCAAGATGCCAAGAGAAACTAAACGACTAGAACTCCCAGCATTAGCATCTGTTAGCATCTGCTCAATTTTTGACATAATATCTTCAAAAGCTATAAGCATAGTTTTGTTTTCATCTACTAAAGTATCTATCGATTCATCTACTCCACTCATTAAGAAATTTTCATCTACAGTTGTATTTGTAAAACGACGTGAAACATCCAAATCTATACTTTTATTTATATCTTTTAAAAACTCATCAAGTTCTGATTCATGAAAAGGAGTTTTTTGAATTTTATGTTTTTTAACATAAGTCATCAAATCTTTTACGCTTAACATTGACTCATAAACATGATTCATCTCAAAGGGATGTAAACGTCCAAGATCAAGTCTACGAGCAAGTCTTTCAAGATCATAAACTCCACGCATTGTTTCATCTAAAAACCTTGTATGAGAAGAAACTTTTTCTATAAGATTGTAACGACGTTCAAGCTCGTCTTTTTCCATGATTGGGTTTAGAAGTCTCTCTTTTAGAAGTCTTCTTCCTATTGCAGTTGCACTTTTATCCATCATCTTTAAAAGTGTAAATTCATTCCTGTCTTTAGAAATAATGCCAACTTGTTCTAAGGCGTTATTTCCAAGATACATAAAACGACGATTATCTATAAGATTTGGAGTATTTAGTTTTTGAACTATATGTATGTCGTGTTCTATAACAAAGTGAATTAAAACAGCAAGTGACTCAGTTATCATAGGGTTACGTTCTAAGTCTAGATGCTCGATGGGAGAAAGCAGTGACTGAATCTGATAAACTTCAGCAAATAGTTTGTTCTGAAAGTCCACCTTTGGTCTCTGGTTATTAACAGAATAATGATAGTGTTCTGCAATTTCTAGGTACTGTAAAACATGACGCTGATCTGAAACTCCTTCTAAAAAGCTAATAACCACTTCTGAAGTACGGTAAATATTTAAAAGATTGAATATTTCATCAAGCGCGTATGATGGATCTTCACTTGTTCCATGTGTTTCATAAAGCCATGTCTTTCCAGTTGTTACATCTATAGCTGAATAGCCAACGTTGTAGATGCCTCTGTGACAATCAATCAAAATAGACGCTATGTAATTATCATCATTATCAACTATGTGATCAAAGTTTGTTCCAGGGGAAACTATCTGAGATATATAGCGGCTTATTTTTGGAGGATTACCTTTTTGTTTTACAACAATTATTGTGTATTTTTGCTCTTGAATCAAACGGTTTAAATAGCGTTCAAATGAGACTGCAGGAACTCCTGCTAAAAGTGGGTTTTTATCAGTGTTCTCTATAATATTTTTATTTTTTTTAGTGAGTTGGATATTTAAAAGCTCAGCTATTTCTTTAGCTTTTCCAACTTGGATCTCATCATTATTTACTTCATAGACTTCAAAAAATGTCCCTATTTCCATAAAAATAACTGTATTTGTTCCATATTTTTCTTCAAAATGCCTTTGCAAATCAAAATATGTTTGAGTTAATAATTTTTCTTTATTGTTTAATATAAAACTTACATCTGATGATAACATTGATTACTTTTCCACTGTTTTAAATAGGTTTAGATTATAGCATAATAGTTGTATCCCTTGAGTTTCATATATTTTTGACGGATATTTTACAAAAAACTCACTACCATATGTTATAATCTACACAATTAAATAATAGGAATTAACATGAAATACCTTTTAACACTATTAATATTAGCTCTTTGCTTACAAGCATCTGATACGCAGCCAAAAACAAGTAATGAATTTCCCTTGATTAAACCAATATCTGTTGAAGAAGCACCAGTTGAAAAAACAGTTAAACATACAACACAAATACTAGACAGTGACTCCGATGGTGTCTTAGATAAACAAGACAATTGTCCAAACACTACAAGCGGTGAGAAAGTAGATAAATTTGGATGTTTATTGAAAAAAGATGCTGACAAAGACGGTGTTCCTGATAAAGCAGATAAATGTCAAAATACAGTAGCGGGGACTAAAGTTGACAACAAAGGTTGTGAACTTGACAGCGATAATGATGGAATAGTTGATTCTAAAGATCAATGTAAAGACACAAGTAATGAGTTTGTTGTTGACGGCTATGGTTGCCCTCAAACTGCAACACTACAAGTAAACTTTGCACCAGCTAAATACAATGTTTCTAAAGAGCTTGTAAACGACCTTCAAAATTTTGCAAAATTTTTAAAAGACAACAAAGGCTATCAAGTAATTATCTATGGTTATACAGATAGTATTGGTAGTGCCCTTGTAAACAAAAAACTCTCACAAAAACGTGCGAATGCTGTAAAAAAAGCTTTAACTCGTTATGAAATAAAAGAAACTAGACTTACTGCTGTTGGAAAAGGTGAAGCTAATCCTATCGCTGATAACATGTACAAAGCTGGGCGTGCTCAAAATCGTCGTATTGAAGTTGAATTAATACACTAGTTGTAATGAAATTTTACTTTAAATGCAAAAATTATTTACTATCATTAAACAAATATTCACAATTGATTTAGTATAGTATTGTATCGTGTAGTCGTTCGTTATCAATATATTAATAATAAAATGGGAAATTAAAATGAACAAAAAACTAATACTATTCTTGGTACTCTTTTCATCTCTTAGTGCACAAGATTTAAAACTAACTGTAGATGAAGTTTTATCAACTAACCCTATCATCCTTGAAAGACTCAAGAATTACAATGCTACAAAAGAAGATATAACAAGTGCAGAAGCTGGATATTATCCAAAGCTTGACCTATCTTTAGGTGTAGGTGCACAAAGCGGCGAGAAAAACAATAGAGGAAGCAGTAACCCTATTGATGATTCATTTGATTATTCAGTATATGAGAACTCATTAACATATACGCAAAATCTCTTCAATGGTTTTAAAACTACATACCAAGTACAGCAGCAAAAATATAGAACTATTGCCGCAGCATATAGCTACATAGAAAAGGTAAACGATACGTCTTTTGAGATGGTAAACGTTTACCTACAAGTTATGAAAAACGTAGAACTTCTTGAAACTGCAAAGGCAAATGTAGATATTGACAGAGAAATTTTAAAAAAAGTAAAAAAACTATATGAAGCAGGTTTAACAACTCTTTCAGAAGTAAATAAAATAGAATCATCTCTTTCACTAGCAAAGTCCAACTATGTTGTGCAAGAAAACACTCTTTTAGATGTTACATACAATATGCAGAGAGTTTTAGGCAGATATCTTGATCCCAAAACTATGAGTAGACCTGTGCTTAATATTGCACTTCCTGCAACAATACAAGACGCAGCTCAATTTGCAATGCAAAACAACCCATCTCTTTTAGTTAGTAAGTACAATATCCAACTCGCACAAGCTACATATAAAGAGAAAAAATCACCATTTTATCCATCTCTTGACATAGAAATTTCTCAATCAATGAACAAAAATCTCAGTGGTACAGAGGGTGAATATAATACCTTCAGTGCAATGGCTTACTTATCATATAACTTTTTTAATGGTTTCGCAGATAAAGCAGAACTACAAAAGAGTGTTAGCAGCATCCATCAAGAGGTAGAGTTAAAAAACACTCTAAGAAGAGAAGTAATAGAAGGGCTAAACCTTTCATGGGCAGCTAATGAAAAATTAGGTGAGCAATTAAATCATCTTAAAGATTACAAAAACTTCTCGCTTAAGACACTTACTCTTTATTCAAAAGAGTATGATTTAGGTCGTCGTTCACTTCTTGACCTTTTGTCTGCACAAAACGATTTTATAGCTTCAAAATCTCAAATTATAAACACTGAATATAGTATGCTTTATGCAAAATACAGAATCTTAGATGCAATGGGTACACTTGTTTCAACCGTTGTTGGAGATACTGATGTAGTTTACTCAAATGTTGGTCTTATTGGTAATGCACCTATGAATAATGATTCACTTCCTATATCCTTTGATAAAGATAAAGACCTAATCGTTGATGAAGAAGATATTTGTAGCAACTCACTATCAACAGAGATGCGTAGTATCTTTGGTTGTAAACTTGTACTTGAAGATACTAAACGTATAGAGAGATATAGCGGTTTCTTATTTCAAGATGCTAGTGCAGATTTAACTGAAGCTGGGCAAAATAGACTTAATAATCTAATAACCCAAATACAGCCATATGGTTGGAAAAATCTTAAGTTTGAGATCTTAGGGAATGCTGAAGATGACGAAATGACGCCAGAACAACTTCTTCAAATTTCCGAGCAAAGAGCACAGACAATAAAAACAAAACTTGTAGAAGCAGGTGCGAATGAAGCATCTATCGTGAATCATTCAAAAGCTGATACCGCTCCAATGTTTAGTAATGAAAGTGATGATTCAATTGACTTAAATAATCGTGCTGACATTATCGTAAGAAAATTAAAAAAATAAAGGCTTTCATAAATGATAGTAACAAGTGCTGATAACTTAAGAATGGATGCCTTGCTTGATTGCTTGGTTCTTTTTACAAAACTATATCATAAGCCATTTTCAGCAGAAGCACTTACTGCTGGATTACCTATAGAACCTGGAGTAGAAACACCAGAACTCTTCTCAATTAATAATGCTAAAGGTCTCTTTTCTCGTGCTGCAGAAAAGGCTGGACTAAAATCAAGCCTTATTAAAAGACCACTATCTCAAATATCACATCTTCAACTACCTATGATTGTTTTACTTTCAAATCAAAGTGCTTGTATATTAGATAGATACAGTGAAGATGGTAGTCAGGTAAAAATAATCATGCCTGCAGAAGAAGCAGTTGAGCAGTGGGTAGACTACGATGTGCTAGAAGATGAATATATTGGTTATGGCTTTATGATAAAAAAAGCATTCGAATATACAGATAATAATAAAAGAACTCTTCACTTAAACCAAAAGCACTGGTTTTGGAGCACTATAAAACTATCCGCTGGTGTATATAAAGATGTTCTATATGCTTCACTTCTAATAAACATTTTTGTTCTTGCATCTCCTCTATTTACTATGAATGTTTATGATAGAGTCGTTCCAAATAATGCCATAGAAACACTTTGGGTATTTGCTATCGGGGTAAGTATCATCTACATTCTCGATACCTTTTTGAAGTTTACACGAACCTATCTTCTTGAAAGCGCTGCAAAAAAGAGTGATATTATTATGTCCTCCATAATATTTGAAAAAGTACTTGATCTTAAGATGGCAAATCATCCTGCTTCTGTAGGATCATTTGCCAGTAATATAAAAGACTTTGATTCTATCAGAAGTTTTTTGACTAATGCTACAATGGCTGCTGTAATAGATCTTCCTTTTGCCATAATATTTTTAGTTGTTATCGGCTATATCGGTGGAAGTATAGTTCTTATACCGATTGGAACAATGTTTCTAATTCTTGCTTATGCTTTATTTATAAAAAAACCTTTAAGAGCCAGCATAGAAAGCACATATGAAGCTAGTGCAAAAAAAAGCTCTATTCTAATCGAAACTTTAAATAATATTGAAACTTTAAAAACACTTGGTGCATTAGGTCAATCACAATGGAAATGGGAAGAATCTGTTGGAGAAATAGCTAATAAAAGTTTTAAATCTAGGTTGTTATCTGCTTCTATTCCTACAATCACTCAACTTTTAATTCAACTAAACACTGTAATGATAATTGTATATGGCGTATATCTTATACAAGATTTTGAGTTATCAATGGGTGGATTAATTGCAATAGTAATTTTGACATCAAGAACCTTAGCTCCGATGGGACAAGTTGCTTCTATCTTAACAAACTATGAAAATACTAAAACATCATTTGATACATTAAATGAAATAATATCCCAACCCAGTGAAAGACCAGCTAGTAAAAAATTTGTTGAGAGACCAGAATTCACTGGACATATTGAGTTTGTAGATGTAACATTCACATATCCAAACACTGAAATGCCTGCTCTTAAAAATATCTCTTTTGTTATAAATCCAGGAGAGCATGTTGCTATTATTGGACGAATAGGTTCAGGCAAAAGCACAATTCACAAGCTAATTTTAGGACTTTATGAACCTAGTTCAGGTCAAATTCTTATAGACGGGATTGATATAAAACAAATAGACCCAGCAGACCTTAGAAAGAACATAAGTTATGTTGCTCAAGATATTACGCTTTTTCGTGGAACAGTTAAAGAAAACATTACTTACAAAGCTCCACACTCTAGCGATGCATCTATGATTAGTGCTTCTAATATTAGTGGTACGTCTGAATTTATTAAAAGACATCCTAAAGGCTATGAAATGCCAGTTGGTGAAAGAGGTCAAGGTTTATCTGGTGGACAAAGACAGAGTATTGGTATTGCTCGTGCTTTTTTAGTTGACACCCCTATTATATTAATGGATGAACCTAGTAGTTCTATGGACCAACTAACAGAATCAAAGCTTTTTAAAAATTTAGAGAAGAGACTTAGAAAAACCACTTCAATATATGTAACACAAAAAATGACTCTTTTAAGTATTGTAGAGAGAGTTATTGTGCTTAATGAAGGTAGAATTTATATAGACGCGCCTAAAGAGGATGCATTGAAAAAACTACAAGGCAAAAAGGAAGATAAAATTGAAAAATAGAGATAAGCCTGTAGAGTATAATAATCAAGATTATGAGTATATGAGTAGCCTTAGCTCTGCTATTTTAGTTCAAACACCTTCTCGAGTTAGTAGGGTTCTTAAAATATGGCTAGTAACTATCTTTCTTCTTATACTTTGGGCTTCTTTTGCTGAAATAGATGAAATTACAAGAGGTGACGGGGATGTAATTCCTTATGGACAAAATCAACTTATTCAAAATCTTGAGGGTGGTATAATTGATGCTATTTTAGTAAAAGAGGGGCAAGTTGTAAAAAAAGGCGAGGTAATCTTAAAGATTAATAATGCTAAGTCAACTTCAACATCTGAAACAAATGAGATGAAGTTTCAAGAACTACAAGCAAAGAGATTAAGACTTTTTGCAGAAGCCAATCAACTAAAGTTTGAAGATATAGAGACAACTTACCCAAATCTAAAGACACAAATAAAATTAGCAAAAGAACTTTATAATTCTAGTAAATTAGAGTTTTTAGCAAAAGATAACT
>JBLIEY010000012.1:0-28176 GCA_047633475.1 Sulfurimonas sp. | reverse complement strand
TTTCTAAATATGTATACATAGCATCTACACCAAGTGAGTTTAAAAAGTAGTCTTTGTACCCAAGTTCGATACCTTTAAATTTAGACTTTCCTGATGTATTATAATAGCCACTAGACTCCCACTCTATAGCGTCTGTGATTTCATTGTAGAAACCAGTTAGCCAAATAGTATCATTACCAAGAGTAATATCGCTAGTTATAGATTTTTCTGGATTTAAATCTGTAGATCCATAATATCCATAAAGCTGATAAAGAGTCGGAGCTTTGTATCCTGTTCCAGCATTAGCGCTTATATAATAATCTTTATATATAAACTGTTTGACGCCAAGTTTTCCTGTTATAGAGTTGTCAAAATCATCATAACTGTCATAACGTATAGACTCAGTAATAATTGTATTTAAGTTTTTAAATAATTTCGTTTTATTGTAGTTTGTAGTAAATGCTGATAGAGCAGTATACTCTTTGTCCTCACCAGCCGTAGTAGCATTGTCAAATTTAACATCTTGCTTAGAAGCTCCAACTTTTAAAAAGCCATCTTTCATATAAGAGATTTTGTTATCTATCTTTAATTCATTTACTGAGCCATCGTAATCTCCATAAGAATATTCTCTTTTAAGACTAGAGTAGTTATATGAAAGTTTTATATCATTTAGAGAGTCTTTATGTTTATAAGATGCACTAAAAAATCTATTTCTTATTGAATTTTGATTGGTTAAAGAATCAGTACCTGCATAATCATAATTAACTGTGCTATCAATAGACTGAACGCTAGCTTCAATTCTATCTTTTTCATTTATGTTGTATCCAAATTTTGCATTGAATGATTTATTTATATATGCGTCTTGTTCCCAGCCTAGCTCATCATATCTGTTTCCATAGTCAGAATCACCTTGCTTTGGCTCAGCAGAGGAAAACCCATCTGTACTATAAGAAAGTCCACTTACTAATACATCATACTTGTCTGTTGCATATGAAGTTTGTAAAGAAGTTTGTATACTATTATATGAACCATACTCTGTTTTTAGCACACCATGAAGACCTTTTTTAGCTTTTGATGTAACAATATTAATGACACCCCCTGTAGCATCTGATCCCCAGACACCTGATTGTGAACCTTTAATGATTTCTATCTGTTCTACATTATAAAGCATAATCTGTGAGAATTGAGCTGCTCCACTCGAATTAGTAGGGTCATTGTAGCGAATACCATCTATAAGAACCAGTATACTTCCTGAATCCATACCTCTCACATACATTGAAGAAGTACTACCGGTACTTCCATTTTGCGTCATAGATATTCCACCTAGTTGATTTAAAGCTTCATTTAGAGTTGTAACACGTGACTCTTCTAAAGCCTCTTTTGTGATTACAGTCACGCTGTCTGTTACATCTTTTTTATTTAAAGTTGTTCCCTGTGAAGATGTTACATCTATAGTTTCTAATGTGTATTGATTGTCTGCATGAAGTGAGCTTAAAAAAGCGACTAGTATTAGTGATAGTTTAATATTTTTTTGCATTGTTGACCTTAATCTTTTGAATAGTTTTTTTGTAAGTTTTAAAAAAGATTAAGCTGCGGGAGGAGATGCTATTTTTATAGTTAGTGGTTTTCCACTTAAAGTTGAAGTAGAAGCACATGATGCCACGATTTTTTGCTGAGAAACATAAGCTTGTATCGCTGATAATGAGAAGTAGTTTCTACCAAAACCTTTGGGTGTCATTGTTTGTACATCTTTATATTTTTCGTAATTGTAGTCAAATAATAGTTAATTTAGTCTTTTTGAGATAGAATCGTAAACAAGAATAAACAGGCAGGCAATTGACATGGACAAAGAGTATTTAGACAACTTAGTACCAAGAACTAAAAAACTTAGCGTTTTATATGTAGAAGATGATGAGCTTGCCAGAACTGTAACAATGAAGTTTTTACAAACTTTATTTTTGAGAGTTGATGTTGCTGTTGATGGTGAAGATGGTTTTGTCGAGTACCAAAAAAATAAATACGACATGATTATTACAGATATAAATATGCCTAAAATGAATGGTATAGAATTTATAAAACAAATTCGTCTTTCTGATGCCTCTACTCCTGTGCTAGTATTATCTGCTCATGATGACAAAAACTACTTTGTTAATAGCATTAAGTACGGGGTTGATGGTTATATCTTAAAACCTATAGAATTAGAGCAGTTTTTTACAATCATCTCTAAAATTGTTAAACGAATAGAATTAGAAAAATCACTTTTTGAGTATCAGAATAATTTAGAAGAAAAAGTAGAAGAAAAAACTAGAGAGATAAGACATAGATGCTATCATGAATTTAACACAGATTTGCCAAATTCAAAACAACTTCAAGTAGATATACTTGAGAAAGATTTTAGTTATATGTTACTTCTTGATATCTCACGTTTTTCAACTTTAAACAAAGAATACGGTAAGCTTTTTGCAAATGATGTTTTAGTGAGAACTGCCCAAATATTAGAACATCATATACATAAAAAAGCAAAACTTTATAAAGTTGAATCAGATAGATTTGTTATCTTACTAAAAAAAACTTCCCTTGAAGAGACCCATGAATACTGTACTCAAATACTTTCATTCTTTGATATTAAAAATGTAAAAGTTGATGATGTGGAACTGCATATAAGTTTTAATATTGGTGTCGCAGAAGTTCAAAAAGATACATCTGCAACACTTGTTAATTGTGAATATGCACTAGGCAAGTCCAAAGACTTGGGAAGTAGACGCTATGAGATTTTTGATGAATCTCCAGACTCTTTTAAGCAGGAAAAAGAAGCTATTCTATGGCTAAAAGCAACAAGAGATATGATTTTAGAAGAAAATATTGAACCATATTTTCAGCCTATAAAAGACATAGTGAATAATGAAATACTAAAGTATGAAGTTCTAGCCCGCGGAATTTACAATGGTCAGATTATAGAACCTCAAAACTTTATTTTCCCTGCTGAAAAGCTAGGTCTAATAACGTCTATAACTAAGATGATGATAACTAAAAGTTTTAATTATTTTAAAGATAAAACATATAGCTTTTCCATAAACATTACAGAAAGAGATTTACTAGAAAATTATCTCATAGATTTTGTAAATGATAAAACCAAACAATATAATATAGAACCATCAAGAGTTACTTTTGAAATACTTGAGCACGTTACTATCGCAAAAAACAATAAAAAAATAACCGAACAGTTAAATTTGCTTAAAGATATGGGTTTTAAGATAGCTATAGATGATTTTGGTATCGAAAATTCAAACTTTAGCAGGCTTTTAGATATTAACTTAGACTTCATAAAAATAGACGGACTCTTTATAAGAAATCTAAAAAATTGTACTAAAAATAGAAATATAACTAGAGCAATAGTAAATCTATCTAAAACTTTGGGTATTAAGACAATAGCTGAGTATGTAGAAGATGCAGAAATATATGAGATAGTTAAAGAATGTGGAATAGACTACGCCCAAGGCTTCTATATTGGTAAACCTGAGGACAAGTGCTTAACGAGTTAAAATATAACTTTCCTCTGAGTAATTGTATATATTGTACTTAAAGTTGTATAATCATGCATGAAACTATCACACCTAAAACAAATAAAAAATTACTTAGAAAATTTTACAAAAATATCAGCCATATATAGAGTAAGTGACACTATTGTCAAAGTGGCGTTTGACAGAGATGATGAAGTCTACTTTGAGATGCAACGCTCAAATTCTAAGATGTTTATATGTGACTCTTACTCTCGCTCAAAAGTATATAATGCACCTTTTGATGTGCTACTATCAAAACGCTTTAACCGCGCAAATATTTTAAGCGTAGAGCTTATAAATGATGACAAGATTTTAAGGTTTAAAACTTCCATTAGTTCTGCATACAAAGAAGAAATCACACTTTTACAGTTTGAGTTTACTGGGAAATACACTAATGTAATCATTTTAGATGAAAATGAAGTTGTTCTTGAAGCTCTACGTCATGTTGATTTATTGTCTTCTTTTAGAGAAGTTAGGGTTGGGCAAAAATTACAGAATGTCCCTACTGCACCTTTTGTAGCAAAAGAATATCCACTAGAAGATGTAAAAGCCTTTTTAAAAGATGAATATTCAAAAGATGTTGAAGCAAAACTTTCTTCACTTAAAAAACAAAAGCTTTCTTTTTTAAATAAGAAACTAAAAAAATTAGAGAAACTGTATAGTTCACTTGATGATGAAAAAAAATTAGAAGATACTGTTCAAAAGTGTCAGCATCATGGAAACTTGGTTTTAGTGAATATTCATAATATTAAGCCATATCAAAAAAATATAGAGTTAAATGACTATGACGGAATACCAACTAAAATAGAGTTTCACAAAGAGTTTTCAAGCTCTGCACAGATGGCAAATTCTTTGTTTACAAGAAGTAAAAAAGCAAAACAAAAAGTCTTGCATCTACACATAGAAAAAGAATCTCTTAGTTCTAAAATATCACATATAAATTTATTTATGTCCGCAGTAGAAGATGCAAAAGATATGGCAAAGATACAACTACTTTTTCCAAAAAAAGTTCAAGCTAAGAAGATAAAACAAAATGATTCCATAGAAACTTTTTGGGTTGAGGGCTATAAAGTTCAACTTGGGAAAAATGAAAGAGGTAATGTTGAACTCTTAAAGAATGCAAGAGCAAAAGATATTTGGATTCATATGAAAGATAGACCATCAGCTCATGTAATCATTACAACTGATAAACAAAATCTCCCTATTAACATCATCGAAGAAGCTGGAAGACTGTGTGTTGATTTTACTATAGCTCAAAAAGATAAGTTTTTGGTCGATTATACTCCTAGACGAGAGGTGACTATACAAAGTGGTGCGAATGTACTTTACAACAAGTACAAGACCATAGAAATAGACACAAGGTAGATAAAAAGTTACATAGGAGTAAGACATGTCAATCGGTGCAATAGGTAGTGCAATCTATACAAATCAGATGACAGCGAATGTGTCTTCTGTTCAAAATGCTCATAATAATCGCGTAGATTTTCAGAATATGGCAGCTCAAGCAGCTGTAAATGAAAAAGATGAAAAAGTTCTGAAAGTTCGTCCAACTGAGGAGAATCAAGAAGTAGATCCTGATCGAGAGCATCAAAAAAATGAGGCTGATCAAGAGACTGCTAGAAGTGAACATAAAGATAAAGAAAGTGAAGAAGAGAAAAAAGAGAGTGAGTTTCCCTTACACAAACTAGATATTAAAGTCTGATTTGGTATAATCACTTAAAAGGAAACTTATGGAATTTTTAAAAGCTCTTGGTTCAAATAAAGAAAGAGTAGTTACGGGTCTTGCACTTCTCGGGGCCGTTTTAGTGATAGGGTTTATTGATAATTTTTTTGTAATGTGGGCAGTTCTTGGATTTGTTTATCTTCTAGCATTTAAAGAAGCGGTAAAGCTTTTTGAAGTACAGAAAAATTCACTTGTTATCTATGCCGCTGGCATCTGGCTAATAGCTGGTTTTTATCCTTATGGTGATGATCTTTTTGTTTTGGCTGGTGTTGCTTATGCAAGTGCTATCGCTTACAATAAAGAACTTGTGTGGAAAGACTTTTTACCATTTATCTATCCAACAGCTGGAATGCTTTTTATCTTTACAATGTACCAAGAATACGGAGTAATGTCTCTACTATGGTTGTTGATTGTTGTAGCAATGACTGATGTTGGAGCTTACGCAGTTGGCAAAAGTATGGGTAAAACACCATTTTGTGAGACTAGCCCAAACAAAACAATGGAAGGGGTTGTAGGCGGTATCGTTGTAGCAACTCTATCTGGTATGTTTGTAGGTCTTAGCATTGTTGACTTGAGTGTAGCTTTCATCATCTCTTTTGTGGTTTCAACTGCTTCTATTTTTGGAGATTTATTTGAGAGTAGTTTAAAAAGGAGTGCAGGGGTAAAAGACAGCGGAGATATTTTACCTGGTCACGGTGGAGTTCTTGACCGTATAGATGGTTACCTCTTTGGTGCAGTTGTAATGCTTGTACTTCTAAGAGGACTTGTCTAGTTTGATTTTACTTGGATCAACGGGTTCTATAGGTGTAAATACTCTTGCAGTAGCCAAAAAATTTAATATAAATGTTGAAGTTTTAGTCTGTGGAAAAAATATAGAACTTTTAAATAAACAAATTTTAGAGCACTCTCCAAAAGTTGTAGTCATTGCACAAGCCAATGACATAGCAAAAGTGAATCATCCTAATGTTTTTTCAGGCCAAGAAAATATTTTAAAAGTTATAGAAGATTCAGATTCAAAATTAGTAGTAAATGCACTTGTCGGTTTTTTAGGTCTTCGTCCTACTTTAACAGCTTTAAAATGTGGTAAAAAAGTTGCCCTTGCAAATAAAGAGTCTTTAGTCGCTTGTGGAAAATTTATAGATACAAGTAAAATCCAACCCATAGATTCTGAACACTTTGGTCTTTGGTATTTAATGCAAGATAGACCTGTTCAGAAAATGATTATTACAGCATCTGGTGGAGCATTTCGTGATTGGGATATAAAAAAACTTCAAAACGCCACTTTAGCAGATACTCAAAAACATCCAAACTGGTCGATGGGTCAAAAAATAACTATAGACTCTGCGACAATGGTAAACAAAATATTTGAATTATTAGAAGCAAGATGGCTTTTTGGTGAAGGCGAATATGATGCAATTATAGAAACGCAATCTCTTATTCACGCTCTTATAAACTTTAAAGATGGTTCAACTACTGCACACTTTGCAAATGCTTCTATGCAGCTTCCAATAGCTTATGCGCTAGATGAGAAGATGAATGAAAACATCCTAGGTCATGTCGATTTGTTAAAAGTTGGCTCTTTGGAGTTTCGTGAGATAAAAACTGACAGATATCCGATTTGGGATATTAGAAAAGAACTTTTAAAAAATCCAGCTCGTGGGGTAGTAGTAAATGCTGCAAATGAAGCGGCTATAGAGAAGTTTATAAACAAAGAGATAGGGTTTATGGATATTAGCAAAAATATTATAAAAGCTTTTGAAAAATTTACTGAGATGCCAAAAAATGTTGATGATGTTTTTACTTTAGATGCTGAGGTTAGAAACTTTATAACAAAAGACAAATCTTAAGTTTAAAGTTTTAGATAAACATCAGGAGCAAGCTATAAATGAAGAGTGATGATATTGAAAAAGTTACTAGTGGTGGCGATTTAATCACTTGGGGCATAATGTTTGGTCTGCTTATCGTTGTAGCTATAGGTTTGGCTATTTGGGATAAAAAGAGTTCAAAGGAATATAAATGATACTAAGTATAGAAAGCTCATGTGATGATAGTGCAATAGCTATAACTGATATAAAAACAAAAAAACTTCTATTTCATAAAAAAATATCTCAAGAACTGCAACATTCAGTTTATGGTGGAGTAGTTCCAGAACTAGCAGCTCGTCTTCATGCTGAAGCACTTCCTAAAATACTAGCAGAATGCGAACCTTACTTTAAAGATTTAAAAGCTGTTGCAGTAACATCAACCCCAGGTTTAGCTGTAACACTTGTAGAAGGTGTGACTATGGCTAAGGCTGTATCTGTAGCATTAGGTATACCTCTGATAGGAGTTAATCACCTTATTGGGCATATTTACTCTCTTTTCATAGATAAGCCTACCCGTTTTCCAATGACGGTCCTTTTAGTTTCAGGTGGACATACGCAGGTAATGGAAGTTAAATCCCTAGAACAGATAGAAACAGTTGCTAAAAGTATGGATGATAGTTTTGGTGAGAGTTTTGATAAAGTTGCTAAAATGATGGGACTTGCTTATCCAGGTGGACCAGTTATTCAAGAGTTAGCAAAAGATGGGGATAGAAAGAAGTATAACTTTACTATTCCTCTATCTCAATCTCCTCTAATAGCTTTTTCATACTCAGGACTAAAAAATGCAGTAAGACTCGCTATAGAAAAAGCAGACGAAGAAGACTATAAAGATATAGCAGCTTCGTTTGAGCATATTGCTACAGCGCATCTAACTCAAAAGTTAAAAAAGTATTTTAAAAATGTACAACCAGAGACTTTCGCAATTGTTGGTGGGGCAAGTGCAAACTTATACCTTCGTTCACAAATCGAGGAACTTTTAAAACCTCATAAGGCCGAGTTGCTTCTTAGTGAATTAAAGTATTGCTCTGATAATGCTGCTATGATAGGCAGAGTAGCTGTTGAGATGTATGATAAAAAGATGTTTAGTTCTTTAGATGAGTTAGTTATATCTCCTCGTTGCTCTTTGTAAAAAAAAGCTCTAATCTTAGACAAAGCTTAATCTATAAAGTGCTCTTGTCTAAATAAGAGTAATTTTATCCGATTTAACATATAATTCCCTTGCCCAATTAATAAATCACTAAATAAGTGATTAGCTTTTTACCCGAAAGCAATTAAAAATTAAATTTAGAAAATAGATATTAAAACAAGGACAATAAATGGCAACAGTAACATTCAAAAATGACATCGTATGTAATTTAGCAGGTAACGAAATCAATGTAGGTGATACAGCACCAGTGACTACAGTAGTAAACTGTGATCCAATGCTTCAAGATGAGCAAATTGGTGGAACTGGTAAAGTTCAACTAGTTGTTGCAGTACCATCTTTAGATACAGGTGTCTGTGACGCTGAAACAAGAAGATTTAATACTGAAGCAGCTTCATTAGCAGGTGTTGAAGTTATTACTGTTTCTATGGACTTACCATTTGCAGCAGCAAGATGGTGTGGTGCTGCTGGCATTGCAAACTTAAAAGTTTGTTCTGACTTCAGAAACAAAGACTTCGCAAATAACTATGGTGTACTATTAGCTGACGGCCCATTAGCTGGTATTACTGCAAGAGTTATTTTTGTAGTTGGTAAAGATGGTAAAGTGACTTATAAACAAGTTGTTCCAGAAATTACAACTGAACCTAATTATGAAGAAGCTTTAGCAGCAGCGAAAGCAGCGCTTTAATTTTAATATTCCTTAGACGATCTTCAGAGACTACTTTTCCTCCCTTTAAGTAGTCTCTGGCAATACTTATTTAACTAATATAAAGTGAATTGATACTCCACTTTATAACTCCTCCTTTTGTAGGGATTTACCCTCCCTACATATTTACCTTTTAAAGTTTACTTCTTAGAGACTATGATATAATTACATAAAATAGTAAGGAAATTTCAATGAAAAAAATTCTAACAGCCTTGACTTGTACAGGTCTATTGGCAATGACAGCTAGTGCAGATATTGCAAGAGTAGAGATGGGTGCTGGTTTTATGCAACAAAGTAACGATAGTGAAGCTAGCTATACAAAATCTGGCGCAGATGGTTCTTATCTTTCAGACACTGATGAAACTTCTACCCAACCATATGTTTGGGCTATAATTAAACACCCAATTCCAATCATACCAAACTTTAGACTTGAATATGCGTCTTTTGAAGATACGGGAACAGCTTCTGGTAAATTCGAGAATTTTGATATATGTGGACTTAATAGTGCTACTACTTTTAGTATAACAGAATATGACATCATCCCTTACTACAATCTTTTAGATAATACTGGGTGGATTACTATTGATGTTGGTTTAGACATTAAAATAATGGACGTATCTTATGAAGCAGATGCGGTAAGTTCTTTTTCTGGTGACAAAGATAGTGTTTCTTTAGCTATTCCACTTGCATATGCAAGAGGACGTGTAGAAATTCCAGCTACGAATATAGGACTTGAAGCAGACTTAAAGTATGTAACATACAATGATAGTACTATATATGATGCACGTGCAAAAATTGATTATACTTTTGATATGTTTCCTGTAGTTCAACCGGCTTTTGAGATTGGATACAGAGTACATAAGATAAAAGTAGACGACAGTACTTTTGGAGATTTAAAAATGGACTTAGATTTTTCAGGTGTATATGCCGGAGCAATGCTTCGTTTTTAATATATATTAATGATTTTCAGGCTTAAGTTTAAGCCTGAAAATCACATCTTCTTTCTCAATCAAACCCTCTACAGCTTTTTTTATTACTTCAGTCTCAAATACCAAGTGTTGATTTGGATTAAAACGTTTCTTCATGCCTTTTGGCATTGCACTTTTACTTGTTTTTGGTTCTTTTAAAAACTCTATCATTGCTTGTTTAACTTTTGCTTTTGAACTGTATATAAGTAAATAATGTCTATAAATTTTTTGATACGGTGGTGTACCAAAATGATCATGGCATTTATTACATTTTAAAAGTGTGTTCTCATTTGAAAACAGTAAGGTTGCACCCAATAGTAGAAAAATTATTTTGCCCATATGACGCTCACCTTTGTTCCTATGTCTAGTTCACTCTCAATTTTTATATCATAGTTGTAATGCTTTGTTATCTCAGAAATTATACTAAGCCCAAGACCAAATCCACCTTCGCTTTTATTTGCTCGAACAAAGCGTTTTAATACTTCTTTCTTTACATCTTCATGTATTCCAATTCCGTTGTCCTCTATGCTTAGATGATGTTCGTTAAGGGTAACTTTTATTTTACCTTTGGTCATAGTATATTTAAAAGCATTTCCCAAAAGGTTGTCAATTATACGAGTCATATCTTCTTGGTCTATATTTAAGGTGATATTATCAGTGATATCATATGTAAATTTAATACGTTTAGCTAAGGCTATAACCTTAAAATATTCAACTCTTTCTCTTAAAAATACACTTACATCTAATGACACTATATTGCTATGTCTTTTGTGATTAAGAGTGATATATGCTAAGTCATCATAGATACGACTTAGTCGTTTTGAAGCATTTTCAATACGAATGAGTTCTGTAGAGTTTTGAAGTTCAGGATGAAAACTTTTAAGTAGTTCAGCATTTGCAAGTATAGTACTAACAGGCGTATTTAGCTCATGTGTTGTGTCTTTTATAAAGTTATCTAAAAGAGTTATGGAATTACGCATCGGAGATAAAAAAAGTTTGCCAAGCCAAAAAGCAAGTAGTGAGATGAAAAATATTGCTACAGTAAAAGCAAAAAATAATCTATTTTTCAAAGAATTGATAGGTGCATAATCAATTGCTTTTTGAACTACTAAATAAGTGGCACCAAGAAAGTGCGGAGAAACACTTTGAACAGAAATAATCATATCATCTTTTTTGTAAAATTCTTTATTTAAGTTTGGGCTTTTAGGGTGAAAATCACCAAATATATAGTTAGCATCTATGTCATAAATAGCACTTTTAAACTCTGAATATTGGGGATATATAAGCTCACTTTCTTGTGAGCTATGTAATTGTTTTAATATAGGTATTAACTTGGTAGTTTGAGTTTTAAGTATGTGGTATTGATGATCAATAAGTCGATGTTTTTCAAAGCCAAATAATATAATTAAGCCAACTGCAAAAAGAAGTAGAGATGAGCTTATATAAATCAGTAAAAAACGATAAAGGCTAGTTTTTTCACCAGGAAACAAAACGATATCCTACTTCTTTTATGGTTTCAATTTGAGCCTTACCTAGATGTTGCCGTAGTATTTTTACAAAGGTACGCAAGCTTCCTTCATTCGGTTCTTCACCATAAGACCAGAGGGAATCAAAGATTACTTCTTTAGTGAGTATATGATTCTTGTGTTGTAAAAAAAGTGCGAGAAGGTTTGCTTCTTTAGGTTTTAGCTTTACAGGCTCTTTGTTTGCATAGAGAACCTTATCCAGTGTGTCAAAACTATTAATATCATTAATATGTATATACTGTTGTGTTGAATCGTAGCGTCTTTTAATAACAGCATCAACACGTAGTTTTAACTCTTTGAGGGCAAATGGTTTACGAATGTAATCATCTCCTCCACTTTCAAACCCGCGGGAAACATCTTCAACACCGCTAAGCGAAGTGATAAATATGGCAGGGGTATCATATCCATCTTGTCGTAGTTCACGTAAAAGCTGAGTACCACTTTGAAATGGTACTTTTACGTCAAGTAACCACAATTCAAAAGAATTCTCGTATACTTTTTCTTTTGCATCTCTTGAATCATAGCTTTGTGTTACTTCAAAACCTTCATGCACTAAAAAAGATGTAATAGTATTATTTAGTTCTATATCATCTTCAAGAAGCAAAATTTTGAGTTTCATTTTTAGTCACTTTTTTTATTTTAGAACTTTTAGCTTTTCATATAGTTCAAAAGGAGTTGTCTCTAAAGCATTTGCCGCTTTTTTCATTCTTGTCTGTGAGCTTGCTTCAAAACCTTCTTTTTGTAAATATATTATTGATTTTTCTAGATTAATTTCACTTAAATTAGCCAGTTCATCAAGTGTTTTACGTCCTAAAAATTCTATTTTACCATTTTTAGAAGAACTTTGTTTTGGTTTTATAATGTTATAAAGAGCCTTAGAGGAAATAGAGTTCTGCTCAGATATTTGTATAAGTGTTTGTTTGCTTGAGTCTATTTTTATGCCTTTTTCCTTTAAACGTGCTATTGCATCTTCAGCATCAATATTTAAGCGTTTTGAAAAAGATTTTAAAGAAGATTCTTCTGCATGACCATAAGGTGGAGAACCATACTCTCTCTCCCAATAATTTTTTATGTTGTTGTTTATATCCAATATACTTTGAAAAGGTTGAACATTCATTAAAGGACCCCCAACAAAAAGAATATTTAGCGTTAGAGCAATAAGAAGTTCTTTTTTAAAAAATGTAATCTTCCGTGTACTGTCTTTAAGATAACTAACAATAGGCTTCCAGTTGTAAAAGATATGCCAAATAGTAACCACTAGAAAAAGAATCATAGAAGTCATGTGAACATCAGCGTACTGAGTTTTGGTTAAACCAAACATCTTCCAGTTAGCCCAATAAGCAATCTTTCCCTTAGGAACTATGTATAACATTATCCCCGTAACACTCATTATTAGAAATGAAAATGCTAGCGTTAAAGAGATAATCTTTTTAATTATAATCTTTTCCTTCATAATTAACGATTTTTACCTTGACCAGAACTTCGATTAGCCCAATTATTTGCTTGATGTGTTTGAAACTCTTTTTTATCAATATTTCCATCTTTGTTTGTGTCAATATCACTAAATTGAGGAGCATTCGCTGCATTTCTCATCATTCTTCCAGCTTCTGCTTGTGCTGTCATCCGTGCTTGTTGTGTAGTTTCAAACTCTTCTTGAGTTACTTTTCCATTTCCGTCAGTATCAAAATTTGAATATGACATCATTCTATTTCCTTGACCTGCTGCTAACGCTCCCGTAACAATAAGTGCTACAATCCATAAATTTTTCATCTTAAATCCTTTTGATATATTTTAACTTATGAAAATTATACGATGTCCATATGAACGTAATATGAATTTAATTCATATACCTATTATCTAAAACAACTATTTCACACTCAAGAGAGATTCCAAACTCTTCATACACCCTTTTTTTAGCTTCTTTGATAAGAAAAATAGCATCTTCAAATTTCCCATCACCGTTGTTTACTAAAAAGTTTGCATGTATATTGCTAAACTCCATAGCCCCGACTCTTTTACCTTTAAGTCCAACAGCTTCAATCAGCCTACCTGCATAATCACCTTTAGGATTTTTGAAACAACTTCCTGCACTTGCTATGTTTGGCTGGTTTGAACGCATTTTTTTAAAGAAGCTTAATTTTTCTTCATTAAAACCATATTCTAAAGTAAAAGTCGCTTCTAAAATGACTTCTTCTATATCTGTAAATCTATATCCAAAGTTAATGTCATCTTTTTTCATGAGTCTTTGCGTTGTTGATACAGATATAAGGTTGTTAAAGATTTCATACTCTTTTAGTCCAGCATTCATGTAGACTAATCCACCAAGAGTTCCCGGTAGATGCGAGACAAACTCAAAGTTGGCAATGTTGTTTTTTTTGCAAAATGAAGCTATCTTCCCCGAAGGAGTAGCTGCTCCTATTTTAAGTGTTTCATTTTCTATTTTGATGTAATCGTAAGTTTTGGATAGTTTCATTAGTTTGGGAGGTTGTGTGCCTATAAGAATATTATTGCATGAGCCTATTAGGTAATAGCCTGAAGTTGAATCACTTTCATTGTCAAAGAGGTAGACTTCAAGTTTCTCTCCAATTTTGATAGAAGAAAACTTTGAAAAGTCTATCTCTTTTGTTTTCATTATTCGACAAATTCCGGCATCATATTGAAGATATTAGTTGAAAAATCTATCATAGAATTTAGCATCCAAGGCATTGTTAAGATAATAACTATAACAACACCTAAAATTTTAGGAATAAAACTTAGTGTCATTTCATTTATCTGTGTTGTTGCTTGAAAAATACTAACTGCTAAACCCAAAAACATTCCGGTTAAAAGACCAGGTAAGGCAAGCATAAGAGCTATTTTGAAAGTTTCAACTCCAAGTGAAATTAGTTTTTCTTCCATAGTTGTTAAGAGTTCCTGATCTCTTTGTACTCAGTTGGAATCATAAAGTCTTCTACTTTAACTGGTGAATCGTAAAAGCCATGTTTGTATCCAAGTTCAAATAGTTTATCAATAGCTTTATATTGAATTTCACTCAGAGTTATTGAGTCATCATTTGCATATAGTTCTAAATATTTGTCCAAAGTTGGTGCATCTATACGAACTAAGTTTCGCTCAATAAGCATTTTTGAAAGTCTATCTTTATGGTCACGAGCAACTTGAACTGCTTTTGTAAGTGTAGCTTCGTAATCTATAGCTTTGTTAAGTGGAAGTGAACGACGTATAGCCATACCACCAAGGGGAAGAGGTAAATCTTTTCCTGCTAACTCTTGCCAAATATCCCACATCTCACGTTCTACTTCTAGTTTGTTGTCAAAAGTTAAGATGCTCTCATGGATTAGAACACCGGCATCTACCTCGCCATCAAGAACCGCTTGCTCTATTTCTAAGAAGTTCAGATAAGTAACTCTTGCATCTGGATAAGCTATGCGAAATAACATTGCATTCGTGGTATGTTTACCACTAAGTGCAACTTTAAAATTTCTTTTTAATTTTGCGCCTTTCTTCTTAATAAGTTTAGGACCGTATCCCTCTCCAAAGCTAACAGCAGTTCTAAGCGGGGCATATTCTTCTTTTATATGCGGATAAAGTGCGAAACTGATAGCTACTATGTCGTAAACACCATTTAGTGCATCTTCGTTTAGAGTTTGAATATCTTTAGCGATATTATCAAATTGAGTGTTTTTCATATCTACCCATCCGAATTTGATAGCATAATACATAAAGATATCATCAGCATCTGGGGAGTGTGCAATTAAAGTTCTTTTCATAAAGAGGATTTTAGCCAAAAAGGGATAAAATCTCACTAATATGTATATATAATATTTAACAGAAAAGAAAATACTCTTAAAATATGTCAATTTGTCATATTATTTATAAAGCATTTGAAATTTACATATAATTACTGAAATTTAAAATAAGTGAGCCAAAGATGGACGCGAATAAACAAAAATCATTAGACCTAGCAATGAAGCAAATTGATAAAGCATTCGGAAAAGGTGCTTTGATGAGACTTGGTGATAAAGATATCGAGCCTATTAAGTCAATAAGTACAGGTTCTATTGGTCTTGACTTGGCACTTGGCATAGGCGGAGTTCCTCAAGGAAGAGTTGTTGAGATTTACGGACCTGAAAGTTCTGGTAAAACAACTTTAGCACTTCAGATAACTGCTGAGTGTCAAAAAGAGGGTGGAGTTTGTGCTTTTATAGATGCTGAGCATGCTCTTGATGTGGTTTATGCTAAAAACCTTGGTGTAGATGTAGAAAACTTACTTGTTTCTCAGCCTGACTACGGCGAACAAGCTTTAGATATAGTTGAAACTATAGCAAGAAGTGGAGCTATAGATTTGATTGTTATTGACTCAGTTGCAGCACTTACACCAAAGTCTGAAATAGAAGGCGAGATGTCTGACCAAAACGTTGGTGTACAAGCTCGTCTTATGTCAAAAGCACTCCGAAAGCTGACAGGTGTTATATCTAAAATGAACTGTACTGTAATCTTTATCAATCAGATTCGTATGAAGATTGGTATGATGGGATATGGTTCTCCAGAAACAACAACTGGTGGAAATGCGCTGAAATTTTATGCGTCTGTACGTATAGATGTAAGAAGAATTGCTTCACTTAAACAAGGTGAGAGTCAGATTGGTAACCGTGTAAAAGCCAAAGTTATTAAAAACAAAGTAGCCCCACCATTTCGTCAAGCAGAATTTGATATTATGTTTGGAGAGGGAATTTCTAAAGAAGGTGAACTTGTTGATTATGGTGTTAAATTAGATATCATAGATAAAGCTGGAGCTTGGTTCTCTTATGAGGAAACTAAACTTGGACAAGGTCGTGAAAATGTTAAAGTTAAGTTCAAAGAAGAACCTAAATTAGCGAAAGAAATTGAAGACAAAATCAAAATAGCGATGGGCGTAAGTAATGTAATGGTTATGGATACCCTTGAAATTGATGATGCAGATGCTTAATATAAGGCTATACAGTAAATAATCTTTATCTAAATCAAATTTAGATAAAATGCACGCAATAATTATAGAAAACATAAAGGTAGATAATGTTTATAGATAGCGTAAGTGCAATTGAAGTAATGGATTCTCGTGGAAACCCAACGGTTAAGGCGACAGTAGAGTTAAGTGATGGAACTGTTGAAAGTGCAATCGTACCTTCAGGTGCTAGTACTGGTAAACGCGAAGCTTTAGAACTTCGTGATGGTGGTGAGCGTTACATGGGTAAAGGTGTTTTACAAGCAGTTGAAAATGTAAACTCTCAAATCTCAGATGCACTGATTGGTCTATCTCCATTTAATCAAGCTGTTATAGATGCTACGATGAAAGAGATTGATGGCACAGAGAACTATGGTAACTTAGGTGCAAACGCTGTTCTTGGTGTTTCTATGGCTGTAGCACGTGCTGCTGCAAAAAGTTTAGGCATGCCACTTTACCGTTATCTTGGTGGTGCGAATGCTATGGTTATTCCTACTCCAATGTTAAATATTATCAATGGTGGTTCACACGCTGATAATTCAGTTGACTTCCAAGAATATATGATCGTGCCTATTGGCTTTGATGATTTTGCTGAATCATTAAGAGCTTCTTCTGAAGTTTACCATAACTTAAGAGCTATTTTAAAAGCTAAAAAACACAATACTGCACTTGGAGACGAGGGTGGTTTTGCTCCAGATTTATCTTCAAATGAAGAGCCTATCCAAATAATCATGGAAGCAATTGAGGCAGCTGGATATAAAGCTGGTGAGCAAATTGGTATTGCTTTAGATGTAGCTGCATCTGAGATAATCACTGATGGTGGGTATAGACTAGAGTCTGAAAATCGTACAGTTACTTCAGCTGAATTAGTAGAGTACTATGTTGATTTATGTGCTAAGTATCCTATTGTATCCATTGAAGATGGTTTAAGTGAAGACGATTGGGATGGATTCAAACTAATGACTGAGAAGCTTGGTGATAAAATTCAAATCGTTGGAGATGATCTTTTCGTTACAAATGCTAATATTTTAGCAAGAGGAATTAACGAAGGAATTGCTAATTCTATTCTTATTAAACCAAACCAAATTGGTTCAGTTTCTGAGACTATGCTTACTGTTCGTCTTGCTCAAAGAAATGGTTATACTTGTGTAATGAGTCACCGTTCAGGTGAAAGTGAAGACGCTTTTATTGCTGACTTTGCTGTTGCACTTAACTGTGGTCAAATCAAAACTGGTTCAACTGCTCGTGGTGAGAGAACTGCTAAATATAACCGTCTTTTAGAGATAGAAAATGAAGTTGTTTATGGTGAGTATTTAGGTTCAGCACTTTTCAACTAAGATACAAAAATGCAAAATGAAGAACTTTATGAAGATATAGACACCTCTCAAAGTATTATTCAAAAATACTTAGGACTTTCTCTAGGAAAGTTCATGAGTTTAGTTCTTATTGTATTAGCACTTGGAATTTATCTTGGTGTCCTTCTTTATGGAACAAATTCTTTAGAAGTTCTTTTTAGACTTGAAGATTATGAAAACTATCTTCAAACTGAAGTTCATAGACTAAAAGGTGAAAATGCAGAACTCCAAAGAGAGTACTTTGAACTAAAAGAGATTTCTGCCCCAGTAAGCCCCAAATCAAAATAAACTCGATATAATACTTATAAAATAATTAGGGGTAAATTTGATTAAAATTTTATTTGTATCACTATTTTTATTAATAACTTTAGATGCTCGCGAAAACCCATTTTTCCCTGCAAAAGGTGAAAAAGACATACCTTATACTTCAAACAACGTTATATCAGCAACACCTTTAAAACAAACATCTATTACTTTGCCATCATCAGCGAGATTGATTAAAAAAGTAACTATAGAGTATGAAAATTTAGATGCTTCTATAGAAAAAAAAAGTATAGTTCTTGATAATTCTATAGACTGGCATCTACCCATCTTTGTTTCTCAAAGTTATACACAAGCTGAGAGTAAAGAACAAGTAACAGTTAAAAATAAATCTATAAAATACAAAAAAATTGCATCTGTAAAACATGCGACATTTTTTACTTCAAACAAAACTCTAAAGATAGTAACAAGTGATAAAGTTATTAGAAATTTTTTACTTGTAAATCCACACAGAATAGTAATAGATTTTAAAAGAGACACAAACATAAAGAGCTATGTAAAAGAAAATAAAAATGAAATCTTTACTAAAGTAAGAGTTGGAAATCATGCTGGTTATTATAGAGCAGTGATAGAGTTAGATGGTCAATACAGATATGAGATGCAAGAAATATCCAATGGTTATATATTTAATTTAAGATAGGAAAATTAAAATGATAAAATTTATAATATTAAGTATTTTAACAATAGTTGTATTTAGTGGATGCTCCGTAAAAAAATTTAACGAAGGCGTTGATAGCATAACAAATGACATATCAACTAAACTTGAAGAGGGAAGAGATAAGTCTCAAGATTAAAAATAGTAATTAATTAGAGCTTTATAAGTCTGCTCATCTTCTTCATTCGCTTCATTAATAGCTCTTTCTTTATAGTCATATTTAAACTTTAATTGGACATTTTGAGATAGTCTAAAACTTTGTGCCACTTTTATAAGATTTTGTTGATATCCAGAGTCATAGTATCTTCTGCTAACTTCAATGTTTGTACTCATGAATTTATATTTATCTATACAAAGTCCTGTGCTTGCATTTAAAGCTGTAACAAATTTATTTTCAACATAAAAAAGTGGGTCAATCATTATGTATGTATATGCAAGTTCATTTCCCCAGCTATAACCAGCACCTACTGTTGCTATAAAATTTGTTTTATCATCAAGATAGTTTTTATCCCAACCGAATTTTGTTCTCCAAGAAAAGTTGTTAAAAAATTCACTTCTTTGAGCAAGAGATGCTATAGAGAGGATAGTGGCATCTTCAACTTCTATTTTATCTTGAGTATATGAAAATACTAAATCTAAGAATTCTATTTGTGTACCCCTTAAAAACCCATAGTTGCTGTCTTCTAAGTTATGATAAGTTGGTCTAATACCTAAAAAACTTATTGATTCTTCATCTCTAAAACCAAATCCTACAGTAGCTTTTACAGCTCTATGACTTTCTAGAGGATTTGGTGGAGGTTTAATATTAAGTTTCTCTCCCATACCAAGCGAAGCTCTAGCTTTTGTTATATTATGAAAAAGTTCGAGATATACATTTTTATCCATATCATTTTTACTAAATGAATACTCTAGAAATTCTATAGATGCTTCTAGTATATACATTTTTTGCTGAAGAGGTATTTTTGTATTATTTAGAATTTCATTTATCTTTATCTGCGAGTTTACTAATTTTTTTGGTAAAGCTAAATAATTAGGCTTGAGTAGATTTTCATATTCAAGCAAAATAGTTCTTTTTGAAGCTCTATAGTAGTCACTTTTAATCAATCCTTCACTTGAGGTTGCATGTATTGTTTCAAGCGGAATTACCTGGTAATTGAAATAATCTCTTAACTTTACTGACGGTCTTGCTATCTCCATAAACCAAAACATATTGTAAGAGCAGTTCTCAGTAGTAAAATAGTAGTTAGAATGAGTTCCGTTTAGTTCCCACATATGTTGAACCATTTTTAGAACTTCTGATTCATTTAAATTAAGATTGTATTCCCAAATATCTCTTTGTTCAGTATCTCGATATTCTTTTAATTTTTCATAATATGGAAGAAGAGAATATTGCCCATAGTAACCACCAAAGAGTCCTTTTATAGCAAATACAACTCCATTTTCTGTGTCAGCATTAGCATTAGCAGCATAGTTAATTGCATAAGATAATAGTTGAGATTTGTAGGCAGAATTTATACGTAAAAATGTGTGACCAAACATTGACGCTGGTGAATTAATATGCGCAGATGGAAAGACTAAAGTAGCTGATTTTGGGTTTATTCTTTTTAAAATTTTATTATATTGAGTACATTGTACTTGAGGAAAATTAGTAATATTGAGTTCTTGTCTCAACCACTCTTTTCTTGCTGGGAATCTACATGCACTTGAGTTATCATCAAATTTTGTTTCATTAAGCATAGCATTTAATGTTGCCTCTAACTCATGTTTTGAATTTATTTTACCATCTTCTGCAAAGAAAAATCTTTGGTCATCTATCTCACTTACTCCATCATTCATGTGCAATAGTAAGTGCCAATATCTTTTACTCGATAAGTCCATAGTAGCTGCTTTTTTTTGGTAGTCGTATGTAGATGCGTAGGTTAGACTAACAAAAAAAAAGAGTATTGGAATTAATCTATATAAGATGTGAATATCCTGAATTAGTATTTGAGTATATAGTTAAATTAAACGAGATAAACTCGTTTAATTTAATTTGACTTATAAAGAAGTGGTAGAGATATTATCTAACACGTCAGCCATTTTAACACTTTTTGAAGTGTAGATGCTGTTGTAGTTTGACTGAAGAGAAGCAGAAAATGTAGCTGTGTCTTCTACACTTAGAAGCTCAGCTAAAGTGTCGATAGACTCACCGTGGCCAACAGAAATTTCTTTTGCAAGAATATCCATATTTGAAGCAACAAATTCTTGTGCTCTTTCATTCATTACAAATTTAGTTTTTTCACAACCAGAAGTTCCTGAAGTTATACCAAAAGTTTGATTACCTGATGTACCATTTGTTGTAGCTTGTAGAGCAAGCATTACAGCTGTAGAATCATCTTTAATAATCATTGAACCAAGTCCACAACCAGTTTGAGAGTTAGCAGCCATTACCGATGTTGTTAGAGCTAAAGTAGCTATTAAACTTATTACTATTTTTTTCATTTGAAGCCTTTTAATTTTAGATACACGAGTTTAAACAATAAATACTTTGTAGAATATTAATATAAATTATTAGCCATGTACTGAAGTAATTTCAAAAGATAAATATCTGACACCTTTAACCCTCCCCTATTAGATAAGCTTTGCTTATGACTTTATAACTTGTTAAAAAAGTCGATAAAAAGGAGAAAAGATGTTAGGTGAGATAAATTCATTCTTAAATAATCTTATTTGGGGGAATATATTAATCTATATGCTTCCAATATTAGGTATATTTTTTACTGTAAGTTCAAGATTTGTTCAATTTAGATACTTTTTTAAAATGTTCCATATTTTAAAAGAGACAGATCATGATAAAGAGGGGCATATTAGTTCTTTTCAAGCACTAATGCTAAGTGTTGCAGGTCGTGTTGGTGGCGGTAACATTGCTGGTGTCGCAATTGCTATTACTCTTGGTGGTCCAGGTTCTGTATTTTGGATGTGGATTATTGGTCTTATTGGTATGAGTACAAGTTTTTTCGAGTGCTCACTTGCTCAACTCTATAAAGAAAAAGATGCTGAAGACTCTTGTCTTTACCGTGGTGGACCAGCTTACTATGTTACTAAAGGTCTAGGTCAAAGATGGGTAGGCGTTGTAATCTCGATTTTATTAATCATTACATTTGGTTTTGCTTTTAATGCTACTCAATCATTTATCATCTCTAGCTCATTTGAAGCATCATTTGATATCCCTGTTTGGATAACTGGAAGTGTTATAACTGCACTTTTTGGTATTTCTATTTTTGGTGGTATAAAAAGAATTACACAGTTCTCAGAAGTAGTTGTTCCCGTAATGGCTGTTGGATATTTACTTATAGCTATTGTAGTAATTGGCCTAAATATTACAGAAATACCAGCTTTAATCACTAGAATAGTTACTGAAGCCTTTAACCCTAGTTCAGCTATTGGTGGTGGCTTAGGTGCTGTTATAATGCAAGGAGCTAAAAGAGGAATGTTCTCAAACGAAGCTGGACTTGGTTCTGCACCAAATGTTGCAGCTGTCGCCTATGTTGCACACCCTGTACAGCAAGGTATTGTCCAATCTTTTTCTGTCTTTATTGATACAATTATTTTATGTTCTTGTACTGCATTTATTATTCTTTTATCAGGTACTTATGTTCCAGGTGCGGAAGGTGTTCAAGGTGTACTTCTTACTCAAAACGCTTTAATTGAGCATATTGGTCCATTTGGTGGCTATTTTGTAACAGTTGCTCTTTTACTTTTTGGTTTTTCTTCAATGCTTTACAACTACTATTTAGCAGAAAATAGTCTTAACTTTTTTAGTAAAGGAAATGAGACACTTTTTAATATTTTTAGAGTGCTTTGTATTACTCTTATTATTTGGGGGTCATTCCAAGATTTAGGCTCTATATTTGCTTTTGCTGACTTATCTATGGGACTTTTAGCTGTTATAAATATGATTGTTATTGCTCTACTTTATAAACCAGTTCTTAGACTAATAAAGGGTTATGATTCTCAACTAAAAGAGGGTAAAAAGCCTGTTTTAAAATATGAAGATTATGAAGTATATAAGATTGGCAAGCATACTTGGAAAGAGATTGTTGACGCTATAAATGACAAAAGAAAAAAAGCTAATACATAGTTTTCTTTATCTATAGGGTACAATAGTTAAAAGGATTGGCTGATATCTTAATCAGTCAGTTCAACAAGCACATAAAAAGAGAGAATATATGTTTAATAAAGAAGGCATACCTTTTTTTTCGATTGTAATTCCTTTTTTTAGTATAATCTTTATAGCTTTTTTCACTGTTTCATACTACTTAAAACTCTCAAATGAAAACTTTGAAATAGACTTAAAGCTCTATGAAAAAAATCATATTGTAAAAAGTAATACTCAAAACTTATCTACTTTAATAAATGAAAAAAGAAAAATAAAAGAGTTAGAAGAAGAAAAATTTATAAACTTTGTTATCATTTTAACTGTATCTGTTTTATTATTTATGGCCCTTTTTTTATATGTTATGTCTTCTATTATTTATTCTGTTATTAAAAGATTCAAACAAGAAGTTCAAATAAAAGAAGAAATACTAGAATCACTTAATCAAACTCTTATATCAAAAGTTAAAAAAGGCATAGAAGACGCTACGAGGAAAGATAAAGCTATTTTAGAACAATCAAAGTTAGCTAGAATGGGAACAATGATAAGTATGATTGCTCATCAATGGAGACAGCCTTTAACTGAAATATCTGGTATTTTGATGGAACTAGAAACTGCTACATTGTTTAAAAAGGTAGACGAAAAACATATACTCAACTCCATAAGAAAGAGCGATGCATTAATAGAATTTATGTCCAATACTATAGATGACTTTAGAAATTTTTATAAACCAGATAAGAAAAAAGAAAATTTTTATGTTTTAAATTCTTGTAAAAAAGCTATAAGTTTAGTCCAAGCATCTCTAAATGATAGTTCTATTGAACTTGTTTTAGATGTTAAAGATGATGTGGAAATCTTTGGATATCCGACTGAATATGCACAAGCAGTATTGAACCTTATAGGAAATGCAAAAGATATTTTAGTTGAAAAAGAGGTACAAAAACCTAAAATAATTATAACTATAGATACAAAAGACAGATTGAGTTTAGTAGAGATAAAAGATAATGCAGGTGGAATCAAAGAAGAAAATTTTGATTTAATTTTCGATCCATATTTTACTACAAAAGACTCTTCTAAAGGTACTGGCTTGGGCCTTTACATTTCTAAACTTATTATAGAAAAAAACATGAAAGGTGATCTTAGTGTACAAAACGATGAAAGGGGTGCTGTTTTTACAATAGCAGTAGGATAAGAATATGAGTGATGATTTACTTTTAGAGTTAAAAGATATCCCTATTTTATGTGTCGAAGATGAAGATGGTATTAGAGAAGTTATAGTAACAACACTGAAGTACTACTTCAACACTGTGTATGAAGCTAGAAATGGGAACGAGGCATATGAGCTATATCTTGAACATAAACCAAAAATTATACTTACTGATATAGAGATGAAAAATTGTAATGGTATAGAACTTGTAAAAAAGATAAGAAAAGATGACTTTAAAACGGCTATTGTTATGCTTACGGCTTATTCAAATGAAGAGTACCTTATGGATCTAATAAACCTGAACATAAGTCACTATATTTTAAAGCCACTAAATTTAAAAAAATTACAAGAAGCACTTTTAAAATATCTAAAAAAATCTTTTGCACCTAAAGTTTTGTGTGAGGATTTAGTTTTAGATGTACGAAAAAGAGAACTTGTTTATAAGCAAGATAAAGTTATAACTTTAAGAAAAAGAGAAAAAATATTTTTAGAACTTTTATATGAAAGAAAGGGTAATATTTTAAAATATCATCACATAGAAGAGGAACTATGGAATGGGAAAGAGATGACTACATATGCTTTAAAGTCTTTTATTAAAGAACTAAGATATAAATTACCAGTCAACATAATCAAGAATATTCCTCAAGAAGGATATACTTTGTCAAAAAATACATTAACAAAAGAAGATATATGAAAATAACAGTTATAAATACAGGTGGAACTTTTAACAAAAGATATAACCCGATAAAAGGAACTTTAGATGTTCCATCAGATCACATTGCGCTAGAGAAGATAGTTGCATCTTGTCACAATGTAGAGTTTGAGATAAAAGATATTATCTCAAAAGATAGTCTTGAAATAGATGATAATGATAGAAAAATAATTACACAATCTGTAAGAGAAAGTAAAAATAAAAATATTATAATTATTCATGGAACAGACACAGTAGACTTAACAAGTGCTTACTTACAAAAAGAAATAAATGATAAAAAGATAGTATTTACAGGTGCGATGGTACCTATGAGTATAGAAGAAGTAGAAGCAACTATGAATTTTTCACTAGCACTAGGCTTTTTAAGCTCAAATGATCCCAATGGCATTTATATTGCAATGCACGGTGTGGTTGTTGAACACACAAAGCTAAAAAAGAACAAGAGTGTAGGAAAATTTTTAGTAAATTGAATTAAATATATTGTATAACTAGGTATAATTCGCGTAATGAATACATTACATGAATATTTAAATTCTCATGATGCCAGTGAGCTTCACCCATCTGATATTGCTAAAATTTTAAAGCAGCTAGATGATAGCGTATTTTCTGACGCCATAAAGCTTGTTCCGATTGACTTAGTCGGTGATGTTACGCTTGCTCTTCCTGACAGATATTTTGATGATGTAGTTGAGTCTTTAAGTGTCGATGAACTTTCTCGTGCTGTAACTGAACTTGAGTCTGATGACCAGTTAGAGTTTATGCAAGAACTTGAAGAAGTTGATGAAGATGTAGCATCTCAGGTTTTCAAAACTCTTAATGAAGAAGATCAAGAAGAGATAACCAGACTTCAAAAGTATGATGAAGATGAAGCTGGCGCTTATATGCAGTTCGAGGTCTTTACTGCTGTAGGCAATGAAGTTGTTCAAGATGTCATAAAAAGGTTTGCTCATCTAAGAAGAGAAAATGAACTTGAGAATGTTCAAACTCTTTTTATAACAAATACGAATAAAAAATTACTATATACAGTTGGACTTGATGATCTTCTTGTCTTCAACTTTTCTAAAACATTAATAGAGAATATAGAAAATAGTAATGATAGTTTTGAGCCAAAAATGTCAGGTGATAGAGAAGAAATTAAAGATGTTGTGCGTACTTTTAAGGAGTATAGTCTTACTGTTATGCCGATTGTAAGTAAGCATGGTGTTTTATTGGGTCGTATTACGTCTGATGATATTTACGATATTATGAGTGAACACGCAACAGAACAAATGTATAACCTTGCTGGTGTTGATGATGACGCGGAAGAAGATGATGATCTTGTTAAAGCTGGTCGTAAACGTGCTACTTGGCTCTCTTTAAACCTATTTACAGCTATCGCTGCTTCTTTTGTTATAGCATTGTTTGCAGATACACTGCAAAGCATGGTAGCCCTTGCCGTACTTATGCCAATAGTTGCATCAATGGGTGGAAATGCTGGAACTCAAAGCTTAACAGTTGTTGTAAGACAGTTAGCCCTTGGAGATATTTCTCAAGGTGATGCCATGAGAATTATAAAAAAAGAGGTTACTCTTTCACTCGTTAACGGAATATTATTTGCTATAATTATGGGAATAGTAGCTGCCATATGGTTTGATATGGGCATGCTTGGGGTAGTCATAGCTCTTAGTATGGTTATAAACTTATTTATGGCGGGCTTTTTTGGCGCGACGATACCACTTTTTTTAAAAAGAATGGATATTGATCCAGCTATAGGAAGTACAGTTATATTAACAACTGTAACAGATGTTGTAGGCTTTTTTAGCTTTTTAGGTCTAGCAACATATATTTTACTTTAAGGATTTTGTAAAACTTGGATTTACTAATATTATTTTTCGTACTTTCTGTTGGAGTATCATTTATATGCTCCATCTTAGAGTCTGTTCTGCTTTCTGTGAACATGTCGTATGTTGCAGTATTGGAAAAAGAGAGACCGGTTGTAGGAGAGCTTCTTAAGCTTCATAAAGAAAACATAAACAAATCAATAGCTTCTATATTAATTTTGAACACTATTGCAAACACACTAGGTGCTGCTGCAGTCGGTGCTCAAGCTTCTATCTTATTTGGAAGTGACGCTGTTGTTTATGTTTCTATAATTTTAACTTTTGCCATTCTTTTTCTCTCAGAAATTATTCCTAAGACAATAGGAGCTATCTACTGGAAGCAACTAGCTCCTATATCTGCATATGCTATAAAATTTTTTATATGGATTACTTATCCTATTATTCTTACAACTCTTTTTGTAACAAACAAGATTTCAAAAGGAAGTGGGACACATATTCTGACAAAAGAAGAGCTCTTACAAAGTATGTTAATGAGTGAAGATGAAGGTGTTATTGATGAAAAAGAGTCTGATGTAATAGAAAATATTTTAATGCTAGACAAAATAAAAGTAGGTGAAATTTTAACACCTAGAAGTGTTGTTTTTGCTCTTGATGAAAGTTTGACTATAAAAGAAATTGTTGAAACTCAAGCTGATATCTTTAAATTTTCCCGTATTCCTGTATATCACGAATCATTTGAAGAAGTTGTTGGAATGGTTATGACTAAAAAAATCTTTAGACAAGCCTTAAAAGATGATAGTGTAAGCGTTGGATCAATTAAAAAAGAGATTTTTTCTATAAATGAAAACATTCCTGTTTCAAAAGCATTGGATTTGTTTATTACTAAAAAAGATCATATGTTTTTGGTTATGGATAACTATGACCAAACAGAGGGTATTCTTACTTTAGAAGATTGTGTAGAGACTATTCTTGGTGTTGAGATTGTTGATGAGAGTGACTCTGCTGTAGATATGCGAGAACTTGCAAAACTAAGAATGAAACAAAAAAGAAAACTGACAAAAAGTAATACCGTACTCAAAAAGGGGTAAGAGCACGGTAACACTTTGAATTTAAGGAAGTATCGAAAGAAATCTATACTTCATTTGAACATTGAGTTCTATATTTCTCTTTCTTAACTTCGATTATAATGTTTAAAAATGTAGATAAAGTGTGAAGCTAATTAAAGAGCAAAAAAACTAGAATTTAAGCCTTTTTATTTATAAAATAAACAGCTATTAAACTTAAAGAACCCCCAACTAGTATATGAGTTTGGATGGCTTCGTCTAAAACCATCCAAGCAACAAGTAAAGAAAAAAATGGAACTAAGAACATAAAAGAACTTGTTTTTTGACTGCCTAATTTTGCAGATGCAATAAAAAATATTGTAGTTGCAAGGCTTTGACCAAAAACAGCTAAGTAGACTAAAGATATCCAAAAGTTCACTCCCTGGTTAAACACACTCATTAAGTCACTATTAAAA
>JBLIEY010000011.1:0-28635 GCA_047633475.1 Sulfurimonas sp. | reverse complement strand
GATTTAAAGATTATGCTTATGCAGTTGATAGTTTAGGTGGTTTTTTAGATGACGTAAAAGCTTCATCTTTAGCAAAGAACAGCGTTGTCGCTGTAACTGCTGATAATAACACTGTTGAAGGAATAATGAGTTATGATAATTATTTAACTCAAACAAAAAAAATTCCTTTTTATATTTATATGCCAGATTCACTAAAACCTCAAGATGCCATTGATACAACTCTCGCATCTTCACATAAAGATATATTTCCAACTCTGTATAACTTAACACTTTATGATAAAACCTATACAGCGATAGGGACTAATTTACTGGATAAAAATACTCTGCATTGTGGTTTTAATGATGCGGGTGTTATAATGGCAAAAAATGGTGGTTTTAAGTTGGGTAAAGCTATAAGCAATGAAGAAAAAAAATGCCAAGAGTATTATAAAGCTTCTCTTGCTGTTACCGAATATTTAGTAAAATCAAATAAAAAATAGTTCTAGGATACTAATTGAAGCAAATTTTTAAACGTTATTGGCCATATATAAAAGAGTATAAACTACAATATTTATTTGTCCTAATTGGTATTATCTTAACAGTTTTGGCAACTACAGCAACGGCTCAAATTATGAAGCCATTAATGGACGAAATGTTTATAGAAAAAAAAGAAGAGATGCTACTCTTGATTCCTGTTGGATTAGTTGGCATCTACTTGATAAAAGCAATAGGTCGTTATGTTCAATCTGTATATATGAATTATATAGGGCAACATATAGTAACTCGCTTTCGTGAACTTCTTCTTGAAAAAATTATAAACCTTGACATGAGCTTTTTATACTTAAACCGTAGTGGAGAACTTATCTCTCGTATTACAAATGATATAAATAGAATTCAATATTTTGTATCAAATATGCTTCCAGAACTCTTTCGTGAGAGTTTGACCGTTGTTGCACTTATGGTTTATATAATTTATTTAAATTCAACACTTGCTCTTTATTCACTTATTATTGTTCCTGTAGTTATTTATCCACTTATTTTAATAGCTAAAAAACTAAAAAAATATTCTCATCGTTCACAATCTAAAAATGCTGATGTAGTTACAAGGCTTACTGAAGTATTTAATAACAGTGAAATAATTAAAGCTAATTCAACCCAAAAGTTTGAGTTAGCTAGATTTAGTGTGCAAAATTGGCAATTTTTTAAAATAAATATGAAGTCAGTTTATGTGGGTGAAATTGTTTCTCCAATGATGGAAGTTGTAGGTGCATTTGGATTAGCAGCAGTTATATTTATTGGTGGAAAAGAAGTATATAATGGAAATATGACAGTTGGTGAGTTTACAGCATTTTTAACCGCAGTTGGATTAGTTTTTCAACCTATCCGTCGTATAGGTTCAATTTATTCGAAAATCCAAGATGCAGTAGCAGCAAGTGAAAGGGTTTTTGAAATTTTTGATACTAAAAATAAAATCATAGATGGTGATGAGATTCTTATAGATGATATAAAAGATATTGAGTTTAAAAATGTATTTTTAAAATATGAAAACACAATTGCTCTTAATGATGTGAGCATAGATATTAAGCAGGGTGAAAATATTGCCCTTGTTGGAGATAGTGGTGGTGGTAAAAGTTCATTTGTAAATATGATTTTACGCTTTTATGATCCAGCTTCTGGAGAAATTTTGGTTAATGGTAAAAATATTAAAAACTATAATCAAGATTCTTTAAAACATCATATTTCACTAGTATCTCAAAGAATATATATTTTTCAAGACTCACTTGCTTCAAATGTTGCATATGGTCAAGAGATAGATATAAAAAGAGTAGAAGAAGCACTTGAACTCGCAGATGCTTCACAATTTGTGTCTTCACTTGAACATGGAGTAGATACTATTATGGAAGAATTTGGGGCAAATTTATCAGGTGGTCAGCGTCAAAGAGTTGCAATTGCACGAGCGATATATAAACACTCTTCGTTGATTCTTTTTGACGAAGCAACATCTGCGCTTGATAATGAAAGTGAAAAAAGAATTCAACAAGCTTTAAATAGACACACAAAAGATAAAATCACTCTTACAATTGCGCATAGACTAAGCACAATAGAACATGCTGATAAAATATTAGTAATGCAAAAAGGCAAAGTAGTTGCATCTGGAAATCATCGTGAACTTTTGGAGAATTCTGAGATTTATCAAAGACTATCTGGAGAGTTTGCTAATTAATTGGTTTATTAGTATTTTTTAGAGATAATCTCAATAATTAAACTATAAATGGATTTTTTATGCTAGATTTCTCAAAATTTTTAAAGTACTCAAAACCAGGACCTCGTTATACAAGTTACCCAACAGCACTCGAATTCAGCGATGCTTACGGATATGATGAATATATAAAGAAACTAGAAACCCAAGATTCTTCTCGTCCTATAAGTCTTTACTTTCATCTTCCTTTTTGTAAAAATGCATGTTACTTCTGTGGTTGTAGTGTTGTGTTTACATCTAAAGAAGAGAAAATGCTTCGTTATATGGATTACTTAAAAAGAGAGTTGCTGATACTTTCAAAACATCTTGATTGTAATAGAGAAGTTTTGCAAATGCACTTTGGTGGTGGTACTCCGACATTCTTTAGTGCGGCACAACTCAAAGAAATTATCCAAGAGATTAAATCATACTTTCCAAATTTTCGTTCAGATGCTGAGATTAGTTGCGAGATAGATCCACGTCATATAGATGAAGATCAGATGCGAGTAATGAGTGAAGCTGGATATAATCGTGTTAGTTTTGGCCTTCAAGATTTTAATGAGAAAGTGCAAATCGCTGTACATAGAATTCAACCATATGCTATTTCAAAAGATGCAATGGATTTAGCTAGAAAGTATAATATGCTATCAGTGAATGTAGATTTGATTTATGGACTTCCATATCAAACGTTAGAAACGTTTAAAGAGACTCTTGCTCTTGCTCTTACTCTTAATCCTGATAGATTTGCTGTATTTAATTATGCTCATGTTCCTTGGCTTAAAAAGACTATGAGAAAGATTGATGAGACTACTCTTCCTTTACCGGATGAAAAACTTCAAATTATGCAGTACACTATTGACTTTTTAACTTCTCATGGATACAGAATGATTGGAATGGATCACTTTGCCAAGCCTGAAGATGATTTGTTTAAAGCGATAGATAAAGGTGAGTTACATAGAAATTTCCAAGGTTATACTACTAAAGGTGGTGCTGACTTAATCGGAGTAGGGCTTACTTCTATTGGTGAGGGAATTGACTCTTACAATCAAAACTTTAAAGTTATGGGTGAATATGAAGAGGCTATAGATGCTGGAAAACTTCCATTTGAACGTGGAATTGTTTTAAATGAAGATGACCAAATCAGACAGTATGTTATTATGGAACTTATGAGTAACTTCAAACTTGATATAAGAAGATTTGAAAAACTTTTCAACATAGAGTTCAAAACATACTTTGCAGATGCTATTGAAGCACTTAAACCTTTTGCAGAAGATGACTTGCTTACTATGGATGAAGAACACATAGAATGTAGTCATACAGGAACTCTTCTTATACGTAATATTGCTATGCCTTTTGACGCTTATATGAAAAAACATGCTGCTAATTCTAAAACATTCTCAAAAACGGTATAACTATGAGTAAGGCGTACCAAGATATTTTTAATTATGCAAGTGTAACTGATGATTGTATAAAGTGTGGAAAGTGTATACCAGTATGTACTATTTACAAGGTAAACACTGATGAGGTAACATCTCCTCGTGGATTTTTGGACCTTCTTGGGGCATATCAAAGAGGAGATTTAGACTTAGATAAAAATGCAAAAGACATCTTTGAAAGCTGTTTTTTATGTACTAACTGTGTAGATGTTTGTCCTAAATCTCTTCCTACGGACATGGTGATAGAACAAGTTCGTTCAGATATAGCACAAAAATTTGGAATCGCTTGGTACAAAAGAGTTTACTTTCTACTTGTTCGCTATAGATGGCTAAATGACTTAGCCTTTAAGCTTGGTTGGATGTTTCAGTCTTGTGGATTCAAAATCAAAGATGATATAAACTCTATGCATCTTCGTTTTTCTACACCTTTGTTAAAAGCAGATAGATTACTTCCAAGCCTTACAAAAAAATCATTTTTAAACTCACATCCTGAAAACATTAATAATGGTGGGAAAAGAAAAGTTGCTATTTTTATAGGATGTTTTAGTAACTATAATTATAAAGGTGTAGGAGATTCACTTTTAGAAATTCTTGAACATTTAGAAATTGATGCATTCCTTGCAAAAGATCAAAAGTGTTGTGCTGCTCCTGCTTACTTTACAGGTGATTTTGCTACAGTTGATAAGAATGCTAAATTTAATCTTGAGTATTTTGAGAGTTTTGCTAAAGACGTTGAGGCTATTATTATTCCAGAAGCAACATGTTCAGCGATGCTTAAAATAGATTATGTACATTTTTTCCATGACCAACCAGAATGGAAAGCTAGAGCATTGGCTATGCAAGATAAAATCTTTTTGGCAACAGAGTGGCTTCATGATTATACAGACCTAGATCAATTACTTGCATCTAAGAAAAAAAGTACAAAAGTAGTTACTTATCATGACCCATGTCACGCTAGAAAGCTCCAAGGTGTTTATAAAGAACCTAGAAACTTGATTAGTAAAAATTACAAAATTGTAGAGATGAGTGATCCAAATGCTTGTTGTGGTTTTGGTGGTGTAACAATGCAAACTGAAAAATATCGTTTTTCAAAAGCGGCAGGTATTCCAAAAGCAGTGATGATTAAAGATACTGAAGCAGATATAGTTAGTGCAGAGTGTAGTGCATGTAGAATGCAAGTAAATGCATCTATGAATTATGCAGAAGTTAAAACGGTATTTAAAAACCCCATTGAGCTTATCGCGGATGCGTTGAGAGCATAAATGACAGCTTGGAATCATATATATGAAACTTTTGACCCAGTAGCTTTTAATATCTTTTCTTTACCTGTTCATTGGTATGGGATTATGTATGTAATGGCTCTTGTTAGTGCTTTATACATAGGTAAATATTTCATTAAAAGAGACAAGCTAGACTTTATGGGCAAAAAAATTGACAACTATTTCATCTATGTTGAAATAGGGGTTATTTTAGGTGCCAGAATAGGTTATATACTATTTTATGACACTCAAACTATGTACTACTTATCTCATCCTTGGCAGATATTTAACCCCTTCCAAAATGGTGAGTTTGTTGGCATCCGCGGGATGAGTTATCACGGCGCTATTTTCGGTTTTTTAATAAGTACATATATTTACTCTAAAAAGCACAAAGTTGCTTTTGGCAAAATTATGGATTTGGTGGCTTTAAGCATACCTCTTGCTTTTGTATTTGGTCGTATTGGAAACTTTCTAAATCAAGAACTTATAGGTCGTGAGACTGATGTTAGTTGGGGAATTTTGGTAGATGGAGTGCTTCGTCATCCTTCTCAATTATATGAAGCTGCTTTAGAGGGTCTTGGTGTTTTTATAGTTGTTTATGCGTATAGAAAATATCAAAGATTTAGTGGAGAACTTATTTTAGTTTATGCTATTAGTTATGGTATCTTTAGAACAATAGCAGAGATTTACCGTGCACCTGATATACAGATAGGTTACGTGTGTTGCAATATGATAACTCAAGGTCAAGTTATGAGTTTAGCAATGAGTTTATTTAGTGCTATTGCTTGGATTTATTACTATAAACTTTCTCAATCAAAGAGTCTTAAGAAAAAGTTTTAAGACTCTCTATCTTTTCTATGAAGTTGTTTATCTCTCTCGACTGAAGATCTCCAAAAATGATTTACTAACCAGTAAGCAGTACTCGAACCAACTACCGCGTAAAAAAGCGTTCCTGTGTATAAATCAATAAATATATTATCAATGTTTTTACTGAACCACTCAAGTGTCATTTTTACATTTAAAGGCTCACTTCCTAAAAAGAAAGAACCTGTAATATATTCCATATAGTACATTGGAGGCATTGTAAAAGGATTACTGAGCCAACACATTGAAAGAGCTATCGGCACATTAAACTTGAAAAATGGCATCATTGCTAGCACAAGAAGCATCTGCATTGGCATAGGAATGAAAGCAATAAAAATACCTATAAAAACTGCTTTAGATACCATCTTCCTATTTGTTGATAAATATTCAGGTGGTACCTTGTACTTTTTAATAAATTCTTTTAGTTTTTCGCTTTTACTTACTTTTTTTAGGTTTTTTCTTATCATCTATTGCACTTATTATTTAAGATAAGTGGATTATATCTTTTTTAAATTAAAATATCTATCAGTTTCTTGCGATACAACTTTAGACAATATAAGTAGTCCTATTAAGTTTGGAATTGCCATAAGACCGTTTGCAATATCTGAGAAGTTCCAAACAAGGTTTAACTCCATCATCGCGCCAACAAGAACAAAACTTACAAAAACAACTCTATATAAGTTTATTGAATTTTCACCAAACATATATTCAAATGCTCTCTCACCGTAGTAAGACCAACCTAATATTGTAGAGTAACCAAATAAGACTGTAGCTAGAACAATTATTAAAGCACCAGTATCTCCTAAGAAAAACTCAAAACTCTTTAGTGTTAATTCTCCGGCACTTCCTCCAGTCATCCAAACAGGAGCCATCAAAATAATAAGAGCAGTCATTGTACAAACTACAAGAGTGTCTATAAAAGTCTGTGTCATAGATACTAATGCTTGTTTTACAGGGTCATCTGTTTTTGCAGCAGCTGCGGCTATTGGAGCTGAACCAAGTCCTGATTCATTTGAGAATACACCCCTTGCAATACCAAAACGTATTGCTGAAGCAACGGCAGCACCAACAAATCCACCCCCAGCAGCTATAGGATTGATAGCGTGATAAAAAATCAGACCAAAAGCATCTCCGACTTTATCAAGGTTCATCACGATTATTACTAAGGCTGTAGATACATAAAGTACAATCATAAACGGAATTAAAATAGAAGTAGTTTTACCAATTGATTTAATCCCTCCGAGAATAACAAAAGAAGTGATAGTTAGTAAAACTATTCCGCTTATCCAAGGTTCAATAGAAAACTGAGAGAAAAGAGCATTGGCAATTGCATTTGATTGAGTCATATTTCCTATACCAAAAGATGCTAAAACAGTGAAAAATGCAAAAGCATACCCTAGTTTTGGGAGGTTAGCGCCTTTGGTAATATAATACATAGGCCCGCCTTTAAAGCCGTTCGAACCTTCTTCTCTATATTTTACAGCCAAAATTGCTTCTGAGTATTTAGTTGCCATTCCTACAATACCAGTTACCCACATCCAAAAAACAGCTCCAGGTCCACCAAGTGTTATTGCTGTCGCAACACCAACAATATTTCCTATTCCTACAGTTGCTGCTAATGCTGTCATAAGTGCTTGGAAATGAGAAATATCACCCTTTGCATCTTTCTCATGTTTAAAAATAAGTTTAAATGCATGACCAAGTGCCCAAAACTGAAGTCCCTTTAATCTGATACTTAAAAATATACCTGTCCCCACAAGTAAAACTAACATTGGAACACCCCATACTAACGATGAGATGTCTGAAACTATTTGGTTTAAAGTATCCACAAACTGCCTTATAAAAAAAAATTTGCTCCATAATAGCAAATAAATAATTGACAACAGCTTTATATGTTAATAATATGCTAAAATTCCACTTATATTATAATAAGGTTGTGTATTTATGTCATTTGAAAAACTAGGGCTTATCAAGCCATTGCTTGGAGCTATTAAAGAGTTAGGTTATGAACATCCAACACTTATACAAAAAAGAGCTATTCCTTTGGTTCTTGCAAAGAGCGATATTTTCGCTACTGCTCAAACAGGAACGGGAAAAACAGCAGCTTTTGCACTTCCGATTTTACAAAAACTTAGAAATACTACTGGGGATGAAAATAGAGCTATAAGAGCTGTTATTTTATCACCAACTCGTGAACTTTCTATCCAAATACATGATGATGTGAAAAACTACTCTAAACATATGAGTATTACTAGTGCTATTTTAGTTGGTGGTAAAGATATAGAGTCTCAACAACGTATGCTTAAACAGGGGATTGATATTGTTATCGCAACTCCTGGACGTTTCATGGAACTAATGGATAAAGGTTTAGATATTACAAACATAGAAGTGTTTGTAGTTGATGAAGCAGATAGAATGCTTGATATGGGTTTTTCAAAAGAGATTAGAAGAATTCACTTACAGTTACCAAAAAGACATCAGACTCTACTTTTCTCTGCAACATATAGTGACAAGGTTAGAAAGTTATCAAAACAAATTCTTACTAAACCTGCTTTTATAGAAACTGCTAAGAAAAATACTACAGTTGATACTATAAATCAAGTAGCATACATGGTAGATACCCATAGAAAAGCAGAGCTATTAGCTTACCTTATTGGTTCAAGAAACTTTCCTCAGGTTTTAGTTTTTACTAAAACAAAAGTTAGTGCAGATGCACTATTTATAGAACTTCAAAAAGATGGTCTTAAGTGTGGAATTATCCATGGAGATAAAACACAGGGTAAAAGACTAAAAACTCTTGCTGAGTTTAAAGAAGGCAAAACTAAAGTTCTTGTTGCAACTGACATAGCATCTAGAGGTTTAGACATAGAAGAACTTCCTTATGTGATTAACTACGAACTTCCTTCTATCCCAGAGGATTATGTTCATAGAGTTGGAAGAACAGGTCGTGCAGGTAGAAATGGTGAAGCTATCTCTCTTTTAGATATATATGACAAGTATGATATTAAAGATATAGAAAGACTTATAGGTCAAAAAATACCACAAGAAGTTGTAGAAGGTTTTGAACCTGACCCTACTATTAGAAGAAAAGATCAAGATGAGTTAAAACTAAAAAGTGAACATAAAAAAGTTGAAAAAAAACATGTAAGAAAGAAAGCTTATGTGAAACCTACTTCTAAGAAAAAAAGAAAAACGACTAAAAGAGATTAGTCGTTTAGAAGTTCTTGAGTTTCTTCTTCCTCATCAAATAGATGATGATAAAGAAGACCATAAGCTATATAGGTTGTTGGAATAGACCAAACAAGACCTATCCCCAAAGGGATAGCGCTTATAATGATAAATAATCCACTTAGAATAGATAATCCAAAAAATTTAAACCATTGTTTAGTAACAGTTTTACGAGACAACTCCATAGCCTCCCAAACATTAAGTCCTTTATCAACAATAAGCATATATGTAAAAGCATAAGAAACAGCTAGATAGATGCCGGGAATAACTAGCAATACAAAACCTAATGTTAGAAGCAGAGTCATTAATATATATGCTAAAACAATAGGTGTTACCATCGCAAAGAAATCAAAGATAGAAGGTATAGTTAACTCATCGTCTCTGGCACGTTTAAGTCCCAAAATCATAATCCCTACCAAGATAGGTAAGGTAAATATCATCTCCATAGTTGATGAAGCATAGATGCTAATTATAGATTCTATGTTAGGAAAGATAAAATTTAAAAGTGATTTAACAAAAAATGTAATAATGGCATATATAATAATAGAACCAATAAATGTTAGTTTTACCCCATTACTAAGACGAAAACCTTCTTTTAATACTCCTGTTATGGAGAAATCATAAGTCATATCAAGCCTTTTTTTTGTATTATAACACTATGTTTGAAAATTATGAATTAGAAATATTATATCAAGATGATTATCTTGTATGCATCAACAAACCAAGTGGACTTTTAGTGCATAAGTCTATGATTGACAGGTATGAAATATATTTTGCAATGCAGATTCTGCGTGACCAGATAGATCATTGGGTTTATCCTATTCATAGGCTTGATAAACCAACTTCAGGTGTGCTACTTTTTGCACTTGATAAAGAGACAGCAAAACTTATGTCAGAACAGTTCACAGCTCATACAACTAAAAAAACATATGTTTGTGTTGTACGTGGTTATACAGATGCGTCTGGACTGATAGACCATGCACTAAAAGAGAAACTTGATAAGATCGCGGATAAAAATGCTAAAGAAGATAAAGAGCCTCAAGAAGCTGTAACTGAGTATGAAACTCTTTCATCAGTAGAACTAGATTTTCCTGTGGGAAGATATGATAAAACTCGCTATTCTCTTGTGAAAGTAAGACCTAAAACAGGAAGAAAACATCAGATACGAAGACATATGAAACATATTTCGCATCACATTCTAGGTGATACAAAATATGGTCGAGGTGAGCATAATATCTTTGTTAGAGATAAGTTTAACTGCCATAGACTACTTCTTCATGCACTATCTTTAGAATTTGAGCATCCTTATACGCATAAGACATTAGTCATAGATGCAAGTCTTGATGAGACTTTTAACTCTATTATTTCTTCATTTTTCCCACAGCACATGACACAAAACTCTTTGCTTTAAGTCCTGTAGCTGTAAATGCTCCAAGTTCTTCATCATCCATAGGATAACCTAAACCTCTCATTGTTTTACGAAATAGTTTTTCTGCTTCTTCATCTTTTATTTCAACTGTAACAACTCTAGGTTCTTGTTCTAAGTCAACTTCAACTTCACCAAAATCTTTTTTTAGTGATTCTTTTACAGTGTTCGCACAACCGCCACATTTTATATTTAGTGCGTTAAAACTTTTTTTCATAATTTATTCCTTTTTATTATAAAACATTAACTTCAGTCAATGTTTAATGTATACTATTTAAGTATAATAACATAAAATTAATACGGGAGAAACTATGGACGCAATTTATCCATACACAAACTTAATACACCTTATACTAGGAATAATCTTTTTGGGTTACGTCTTTACTGACTTGGCAGTTATATCGTCGCTTAAGGGTAAGTTTTCAAAAGAAATAGAAAAAGATATAAAGCAGACACTTGGTAAAAGAAGTTCTAAAATATTCCCATATACGCTCTTGTTTTTAGTCTTAACAGGGGGTATGATGATGTCGAGATATATGAATTCAGAAGCTGGATTTTTTGAGACAGATCTACAAAAGATTTTAGTATTTAAAATAGCTTTAGTTCTTGTCCTTGTTATTGGAGTTCTTTCGAATATTTATGTAAGAGTTACAAATGGTAAAAGAAGCAATTTTATGGAATTTCACTTTCATAAGTTAGTGATTGTATTTGGTCTTTTCATAGTTATAGCAGCAAAATGGATGTTTTTAGTTTAGTCATCTATGATAAAATATTCATACCCGCTATTTAGACCACCCGCAGAAGCTGATAATATAATCATTCAAGCTACATACGGGTGTAGCTACAACAACTGTACATTTTGTTCTATGTACAAAACAAAGAGTTACGAAGTAAGAGCTATTGAAGATGTCTTTAAAGATATAGATATCCTATCTTCCATGTATCCAGATGCCAGAAAAATTTTTCTAGCTGATGGAGATGCCCTCTCTTTAGATACAGATTACCTTTTAAAATTATTTACATATCTCGAAGAAGCATTTTCAAGATTAGGACGTATTTCAGTTTATGCATCTGCTCAAAATTTACTAAACAAATCAAGCCAAGAGTTAGAAAAATTAAAAGAAAATGGACTTAGTTTAATTTACTACGGAGTAGAAACTGGTAGTGACATAGTTTTAAAGAAAATTACAAAAGGTGTAAGCCAAAGTCAGATAATAGAATCTTTGAATAAAGCATCAGATGCAAGTATTAAAATATCTTCAACAGTCATTCTTGGCATCGGTGGCTTAAAATATTCAGACGAGCATATACATGGTACTTCAGAAATTATAAATGCAACAAGAGTAAATTATCTTTCAACTTTGCAGTTAGGACTCGAAGAAGATGCTAAAGAAAATTTTTATAAACATTTTAGTGACTTTGAGATGCTCGGAGATACAGAGCTACTTAAAGAACAAAAGAAGTTTTTAGAACTTCTAAGCCCTACAAATAAAATAATTTTTCGTTCAAACCATGCATCTAACGCTTTGCATCTAAGTGGTAATCTTCCAAAAGACAAACAAAGACTTATACAAGAATTGGACTCTGCTCTGAGTGTTGGTGAATTTTCTTTTATACCTAAGATATTTCGTGGATTCTGATGAAAACTAATTTTAAAAATAATAAAAACTTCATATATGGAGTCTCAATTTTCATTATTATTATGTTCTTCATAGCTATATATGGATACTATGACAAAAATAAAAAAGTACAATTATATAAAGATTTTAGAGCCAACAAAAAAATTATGTGTGGCGATGTTATTGTGCAAAAGAGCAGAGGTTGGGTTATCAAAAATAATAGATTTTTTAGTAATGGTACAACTATGAAAACCATAGTTTTTTGTAAAAGTGTAAATAATGTTTTGTAGTGATTTTAAGTCTATTGTTTTAAACTCTACACCACTTATTGATGTTCGTGCTCCTATAGAGTTTGAAAAAGGCTCATTTCCAAATGCAGTAAACTTACCACTTATCAATGATAAAGAGAGACATGAAATTGGCATCTGCTATAAAAAGCATGGTAATAAAAAAGCGATAGAACTTGGACATCAACTAGTTAGTGGTGCAGTTAAGCAAGAGCGTATTAAAGCATGGTCTGACTTTATAAAAGCAAACTCAGAAGCTAAGCTTTTTTGTTTTAGAGGTGGGCAACGCTCTAAGATATCCCAAGAGTGGCTTAGTGAATCAGGTGATGATATTACAAGATTTAAAGGTGGGTATAAAGCCTTTAGAACTTACCTTATAACTGAAATAGAAGAATCATGTACTAAGTTTAAGCCAATCATACTTGGAGGTCGTACAGGTTCTGGGAAAACTATTTTACTAAATACTTTAGAGAATGCTATAGACCTAGAAGGTCTTTCAAATCACAGAGGTTCATCTTTTGGTAGGAAAATAACTCCGCAACCCACGCAGATAAATTTTGAAAATGCTATGGCTTATAGTCTTATACAAAAACTAGATAAAGGTTTTAAAGATTTGGTTTTTGAAGATGAGGGTAATCGTGTTGGTAGTGTTTTTATACCAAAACCTTTTGCAGACTATCTCTCAAAAGCTCCTCTTATCATACTTGAAACACCTACGCTTCAGAGAGTTGATATAACATTTGATGAGTATGTTGTTGACGCACAAGAAATGTATGCAGAGAATCTTGCTTTATGGAAAGATGAAATGTTAGGTTCAATGCATAGAATAAAAAGAAGACTTGGCAGTGAGCGACATAAAGAAGTTAGTGATTCATTTGAGAGTGCGTTTGATGAGCAGATGAGGAGTGGTTCACTTGAAGCACATAAAGAGTGGATAGAGACTCTTTTAAGTGAGTATTATGACCCAATGTATGATTATCAGATTGAAAAAAAGTCTCAACAAGTAGAGTTTAGAGGTTCAAGCGAAGAGATTATTGAGTATTTGTCAAAACGATAATTTTAATCTATCTAGCTCTTTATCTTTAAGGAGCTAGATAGATATAAGTACGTTAATCAGTATTTATACTAATGGAAATCAGTATAAATTATTTTTTGAGAAGTAAATTTCTCTTTTTTCTCATTCAGAGATGCTATATACTCATCTTGAGAGATTTTTTTCATTTTAACGGCTGCTTTATAGGTTGGTGTTTTGGAAATTGGATCCATCCCACTACTTGTCAGTTCATTAGAATTTGCTTCCCAATAATGAAAATACATTTGCATTACATTAGTTGGAACAACTTCTGTTACAAGAATTTTAGCCGCGACTTTACCATATCTACTTTCAATACTGATAAAATTCCCTTCTTCAAGACCATATGCTTTTGCAGTTTCTATACCAATTTCCACTGCTGAACCATGATGATCCCCACCGATTTCTAATGCTGGTGATTTTCTAGTCATTGTACCAACTGTATATTGGGCTGCTTTTCTTGTTGTTAAAAGCTCAATCGGATACTCTTCATTTGTTTTTTCATCAACTGAACCAGCCATTAATGGATAGTCTTTAGGAAGATTTAACTTTTTAGCTAACTCTTTTTCAGCCATAGGTATATCTTCTTTATTTGCTACAAAAATAACAGGAGCAAAGTTCGCCTTTTGATCAGGAGTATAGAACTTGTAATCCATATACATAGCAGGAGTTCCTGGATGATCAAGAGTAGGGCATGGCCAGTTAAGTCCATTCTCAGCAATAATTCTTTTATAACTCATACCACCATATCTTTGTGGATCTATTTCTCTAACTTCATCCCAAATATCTTCAGTTCGTGTAAAATCAAAACCTTTAGCCCCTAGTCTTTTTGCAATCTCACAAGTGATTTCCCAATCTTGTTTTGCATCACCTGGAGGTGTAACAGCTTGAATGTTCATTTGAACTCTTCTCTCAGCATTTGCATATAGCCCATTTTTTTCAGGTCCACAAGCTGCAGGTAATACGACATCTGCTTTTAGTGCTGTTTCAGTTAAAAAGATATCCTGCACAACATAAAAACCAACGTTTGCAATACCTTTTAAGAAGTGATTAGTATTAGGTTCAGATATAACAGGGTTTTCTCCTACTGTATAAAAGAACTTTATTTTACCATTGAGAATTTCATCTGGTACTTCTGTTTTAAAAATACCTACATTAGTATCTAACTTACAGTCCCATAATTTTTCAATATGTGCTACTGCTTTTTCGTCAGTAAGTGGTTTGTTATTCGGTAAAAGGTTTGGCAGTACTGCCATATCACAAGCACCTTGAACATTTTGTTGTCCACGAAGTGGATAATTTCCTGAGCCTAAAACACCAATATTACCTGTTATTAAAAACAAGTTAGATACTGAATAAACATTACCTACTCCATGGTTGAAATGTGTTACACCCATACCATGAGTTAGTGCTGCTGGCTTAACTGTTGCATATAAATGTGCTGCTTTCTCAAGTAACTCTTGAGGAACACCTGTTAATTCAGACACATATTTTGGTGTGTACTCTTTAACTACTTCTTTTACATATTCAATTCCATTTGTATATTTTTCAATAAATTCATCATCACATAAATCATTTGCAATGATATAATTTAACAATGCATTTATAATAGGTATATTATGCTCAGGAGGAAGTTGAATATGAACATCAGCTTTTTGAGCCATCTCTGTTTTAATCGGATCAATTACAATCAATTTTGCACCACGATCTAGTGCTCTTTGAATGTGCATCGCTGCAATAGGATGTCCATTCTCAGGATTTGAACCAATCATTAAAATACAATTACTATGTGTTCCAATTTCTGTAAAACTATTTGTCGCTGCGCCATTACCAATTGTTTTAGCCAGACCGGCTACTGTTGGTGCATGTCAAACGCGAGCGCAATGATCTACATTATTTGTTCCTATAACTGCTCTCATGAGCTTTTGTGCTAAGTAATTCTCTTCTAATGTACTTCTAGCTGAAAAGTTTCCAACCAATGAATCAGGTCCAAAATTTTCTTTTGCTTCTTTCATCTTGGAAACAACTAAAGATAATGCTTCATCCCATGATGCTTTTACAAATACTCCATCTTTTGAAAATACTCCATCTTTTTTTCTAATTAAAGGAGTAGTTAGTCTATCTGAACTTCCAACATAATCAAAACCATATAGGCCTTTTAAGCACAATTGAGAATCATTCACTGGATGGCCTTCGGCGCCCTCAGCTTTAACAATTTTATTGTTTTCTATTGATAAATCAATATTGCAGCCTGTGCCACAATAAGGACATATTATTCTTTTCTTTTCCATATTATTTTCCTTTTTATTATGATAAATTCTAATATGCTAATTAAGCATATTTACAAATAAAAAAAACCTCCATTAAAGGAGGCTTTTTAATTATTTCATGTCAGGTTTATGAGATATAAATCCAATAATACCTACAAAGAAAAGACCACCAACAATGTTTCCTAATGTTACTGGAAGTAAGTTCTTGACAAAAAAGTTTTGAATATTTAATGCTTCAAGCTTTTCTACAGATACATGATGTACTAATTCTGAAAGAGCATGCATATCACCACCAACTTGAGCTAAATAATGTGCTTTAGCAAGAAGTGCTTCAGTTATAATAAACATATTTGCCACGCAGTGTTCATAACCTGAACCAACGAAGGCTGCAATTATAAAAGCCATACCTAATATTTTACCAGCTGTATCTTTTGCTGCAATTGCTGTCCAAACTGCCATACATACAAACACATTACAAAAGATTCCTCTTATAAATGCTTCTTCGAAACCTAATGATGTTTTACCAGCACCCAGTGCAACAAAATGTTTTAAGATTGAACCATCATATTTTAAAGGAAGGTTAGATCTATAGTACATATATGCAATTAGAGCTGCACCAATAAAGTTAAATATCCATACTATAGTCCAATATGAAACTGTTTTACTCATTGGTAATTTTTTGTCCACTGTTGAAACACCTGAAAGTACTGAACTAGTAAATAGATGTCCTCCAAAAAATACAACTAACATCAAACCTACAGAGAATGCAAGTCCTCCTACAAAGTTAGCAGCACCTGGAGTTTCAATACCTACTGTAGCATGTGCCCAGAAGATGTCACCCAATGATATTGCACCTCCTGCCATAATTGATAAAAATACAACACTTATAAAAGGCATTTTAGCCTTATGATCTAATCCCCCTGATACTGCTTGAACCGTTTCTGCTGGTGATAACATATTCTCTCCCTTTAATTGTTTTTATTATCGAAAATTTTATCAATCTCAATAAGTTTTTCTAAAGCTTTATGCGCTGTTTCTTCAGCCTCTTTAGAAATTTCTGGATTGATATCAAGTACTTTTTCGATATCTACATTGAGTCCTAAAAAAAGAACAACCTTACAAAACCCTTTTAAATAACTAAGAAGTATTGGAGTAGGAAGATTATGAGTTGAATACATATAATCTGTATCATCACTAATGTCAATTACTTCTACCGTACCAACTTTTATACCAGTCATTGCGTCAGCAACAACCATTACATCTGGTTCATATGCCCTAATATTGTGAAATTCACTCTCAGGCGTATCTTCACCGTAAAATATTTTCCAACCAAGGTTTTCTGCTTCAATTAATTTCCCCAAATAAGAGGTGACCCCATCATCACCTCTTAAAGTATTACCTATGGTTAAGATTGCTTTTTTCATATTTTTTTCCTAATCACAATAAAACCTTCTCTTAAGTCAGCAAAATGATCTTTTAATTTACACTCTGGCATTTGTGAAACTAATTTTGAAGCATGCTCAGGGAAAACCTCTAGTTCAAAATACTTACTTAAATTCCCTAGTTTAAACTTAGCATACTCTCCACAAGATTCCACAAGATTAAAATATTCCTCCTCCTCCATTTGATCTATACACTCAACAAAATCAACTGTTCCAATACCATGTCCAACAGACATTGAAAATACTTTAATTTGCTCCAGTTGATTTGGAAGCTTATTCTCTTCAGGATTTACTAATCTTTTTTTTAATCTACATATTTCTATCATTGCCATTCCTCTTTTAACTCTATTTTACTTGATTAGTAAGCTACAATTCAATTTTATATGAGGTATCTATAACTTTAAACATCTTCATATGATCTAGATACACTTCGTTGTGAAGAGTTTTCATACATTCTGCATATCTAGGATCTTCTTCTTTAGCGCATGCTTTTACCATCGCAGTTCTTGTTAGTGGTATATCAAGTATGTCTGATGATTCTTTTATACCAGTTAGGTATTTATCAGACAGTTTTCTACCATAAAGATAACCCATCAGTTGCTTCGATTTTGCAAGAATATCTCTTTCAAATAAAATGTTTCCAAAAACAGAATCATCTATTTTTGGAGATTCATTTGAACCATTCTTGTGCTCTTTTAATTCTAGTTTTTGATCTAGTATACCAAGAGCGGTAGCTAGTCCATGAATAATACTTGCTGGATGAGGAGGACAACCTGGAATATATACATCCACTGGAATTATTTTGTCAATTCCTCCCCAAACACTATATGCATCATGAAAAATTCCACCAGTAGCTCCACAAGCTCCAATTGCAACAACAATTTTTGGATCAGGTGTTGCTTCGTAAGCTCTTAACAAAGGATAATACATTTGACGAGTTACCGGACCTGAACATAATAATATATCAGCATGTCTAGGGCTTGCAACTAATTTAAATCCAAATCGCTCTGGATCCCACATCGGAGTAATAGCTGCAAAAATTTCTATTTCACAACCATTGCAAGAACCACAATCAACTCTAAAAACATTAAAGCTACCCTTAATGTTTTTGAGGTGTTCTAATTTTGCTTCGAGTGAATTCGCATCAGCTATTTCTTCTGGAACAACATATGTCTTACTCATTTTTTATTCCTTACAAAATATTTTGTTGTATTTTCAACCGTAATATTTTTCTTGCATTCAGGACAAGCGCAAATATATTTAGTTTTCTCAGCCACTGTTGACTCATCCCAGCCAACTTTTTTTAAACGTTCTATGTCATATGCTATAAGTTTAAGCGTTGTGAAAGGTTTGTTACATACTTGGCAATATGCGACATCTAGTTCACCTCTCTCTTTTAAATTTTCCTTGTCGAACCTAACAGCATTTTCAAATTCATGTGATAACATAACTGCATTTGTAGGACAAACTTCATCACAGCGGCCACAATATATACATCTCCCACAATCAAATTCCCAAACTAATTTAGTTTTATCTTCATTTAGTTTGACATTTATTGCATTTGAAGGACAAGCTACTGCACAAGCAGTACATCCTATACATTTTTCATATTCGTAAGCTGGTTTACCACGAAAACCCTCATTAACCGTGTACGGTGCAAAAGGATAATCATAAGTGGCTTTCCCATATTTACGTGTCATATCTAATAATTTCATTGCTCTTACCTACATATTTTTTAAAGGATGATTCTTTAAAGTCTGTGAATATCTTTTAAGATCCTTATGTGTTAATACTTTAGACTTTTTACTATTGATATCTACAATTGTAACTCTTTCTGTACAAGAGTAGCAAGGATCAAGAGAACAAACAATTAATGCTGCATCTGCAATAGTGTTGCCACGGAATTGATAACGTAGTGAAGACCAGTTATTATAAGTAGCCGCTCTACAACGCCATCTATATACTTTTTGTGCATTACCATGCATAATCCAATGAATATTTTCACCACGAGGTGCTTCATCATTACCAATTGCATAAGCTCCAGGTTTAATCATAGTTTGAGGCTTAATAATAGTTTGTCCACCAGGCATCATTTCAAAACATTGGCGAATTATAGAAATTGATTCAAGAAGTTCTTTATATCTAACATTTTCTCTTGAATAAACATCGCAACCATGTTCTACAGCTACCTTGAAATCTAACTGATCAATAAAATCATATGGATGATCATGACGTGAATCACGTCCAAACCCTGAACCTCTTATATTTGGTCCAACAGGTGAAAAATCTCTTGCAACTTGACGATCCAAGATACCAACACCTTTCCAACGATCAACTTGAGCTTTATCGTCCATTACAGCATCCCAAACTTCTATAAGTTGCTGTTCAATTGTTACTAATAATGTTAAACTTTTTTTGATTTCTGCAGCACTCATATCTCTACGCAATCCACCCATAACAACATTACCGTATGTCTTACGACCACCAGTAACTAATTGGGCTAATTCCATAGTAAATTCACGAATTCTGAAAATATGCATAAATGCATTTACATTTCCAGTTACTTCACAAGCCAAGCCAATATTTAGTAAATGAGAATGTAATCTTTCTATTTCAAGACAAATAACTCTCATAGCTTGAGCACGTAATGGAACTTCAATATTAACTGCTTTTTCAGCAGCTTCAATACAAGCAATAGCATGTGCATATCCACAAATACCGCAAACTCTCTCTGCTAAATATCCCATTTGATCATAATTCATTCTGTTTTCAGCTAGTTTTTCCATACCACGATGTTGGTAAAATAGTCTAAAGTCAGCATCAATAATAGTATCGCCATCACAATATAATCTAAAATGTCCTGGTTCATCACTTGTAATATGTAATGGTCCTAGAGGAACATCAACTACACCAGACCCTGATGGATGTAAAAAATCATAATCAGGCTCATCAGCATGATCAACAGCATCCGGACGATGTCTGTAATCCATAGCATCTTTTCTAAGTGGATGTAATCCTTCTGGCCAATCATCTGATAGAACAAGTCTTCTTGGATCTGGAAGTCCAACTGCTGTTAGTCCAAACATATCAAAAGCTTCACGCTCGTACCAAACAGCTGCTGGTACTTTACATGTAACAGATGGAAACGTAGGATCATTAGCTGGAATAAAAGTTTTAACTGTTATCCAACATTTTTGTTCCTGAGGAAGTTCATCTTCAGGAGTCATTTTCCCACCTTCCATAGAAAGGACATAATAAAGAGTAAAGTTACCATTTAATTGTCTCTCATCATTTGGAACCATGCTTGACAACCAACCACCCATGTCATAATAAAGCATTCTAACCGTTTCAGGAAGATCACCTCTAGCTACTGTAATAGTAACCTGATCTTCTGTTTGTCTATCTATAGCAAGAACAGTTATTTTTTCTTTAACTTTCTTTATAAAATTGTCACCTTTTTTCATCATATTCTCCTTATGTACCAAGTATTATTTTAACTGCATTATTTAATAATGTAACCCAGCCATCGAAAGAAAAAATACCAAAACCAATGATCAATGCTGCCAGTGCGATTAAAGGTAAATTTGCAGTCCACTCAATTTTGTTAGTTAATATTTTTGTTCTACTTTCACCAAATGTTGCTAAATTGAAGTGAGAAAAGTCAGCAATAAAAATAACTATCAGTCCAATAATAAATAAAACTACAGGAATAAGAAGTCCTGAATTAATTGATTCTTGAATCATCCAAAATTCACTTACGAAAATTGCAAATCCCGGTACACCAACTAAAGAACAAATAGCAATACCAAATAAGATAGCTGTTATAGGAGCTATTTTAATTAGTCCACCCATTTTTGACATGTCTCTATGTCCATATATCTTTTGCATATTTCCAGTTACACAAAAAGCTAATGCTTTTGTTACTGAGTGAGCTCCAGCATGAAAAAGTGCAGCAAATAATCCAAGAACACCACCAACACCAAGACCAAAAGCGATAACGCCCATGTGTGCAATTGAGTGATAAGCAAACATTCTTTTAACATCATGTTGTCTCATTAAGAAAAGTGCCGCAATAAAGATTGTAATCAATCCACTAACTACCATGATAGTTTGAACAAATTCAAACCCTACCATCGAATTACCTACAATTGAGTAGTATCTCATGAGCGCTAAAATTGCACATTTCAATAAAATACCTGAAAGCATTGCTGAAGCAGGTGCTGGTCCTTCTGAATGCACGTCTGGTAACCAAGTATGAGTTGGAGCAAGTCCTGCTTTTGTACCAAAACCAATTAATGCAAAAACAAAAATCAATTTTAATGCGTCAGGGTTTATTTCTTTAGCATGATCCATTAAAGTAGTCCAAAGCATTGTGCTATGACTATCCTGAATAACTACATATCCTGCACTATAAAGTAAAACTGTTGCATAAAGTGCAAAAGCCAAACCAATACTACATATAACTATATATTTCCAACCACTCTCTGTTGATTTTTTACCTTTATGTAAAGCAACCATAAATACAGATGATAGTGTTGTTGCTTCAATAGCAACCCACATAAGTGCAATATTGTTAGAGATAACTGAAAAAGTCATTGTAAAAACAAATAAATGAGAAAGTGCAAAAAATAGTTTTGCATCTTTTACTGTAATTTCATTTTTTTCTACTTCCCACTGCATATATCTAACAGAATATAAGTTTACTAACAACCCTGTAACACCGATGAGAGCTAAAAATACTCCACCTAAAGAGTCTAAAAACAGTATTTGGTTATAAGCGAAAAGAGTTTCTCCATTTACAACACTCATAACACCAATGATGGCGGTTATGGATGAAGCAATAGAACCTAATATATGCATAGTACTTAGTGCTTTAAAATTTGCTGGTGTGAACCATATAGCAATTGATGAAACAATAGGTACAATCAATAACAACGTTAATATTTGTTGAATATCCATTTCTTACCCTTTTAATTCTGTTGCTTTAGAAACATCTAAAGAACCAAAATATTTATAAAATCTCTGGGCTAACACAGACATAATCAGTACAGCAAAAATAGCGTCAGTTAATATACCTAACTCAGCAATTTCTGGTGAATTATATGCCATTAATGCCAGAGAAAGATGAATTCCATTTTCAAACATACAATAAGCTAAAATTTGCTTTATTGCAGAATTTCTTAATATAAAACCAAATATTCCCATCATAAATATAGTAATCGAAGCAATCAAAGGAATACTTTCCTGGATTAATGAAAACTCTAAATATATAGGATATATAGACATAGCAATTGCTAAAGAAAAACCCATAGCGACGATAGGACTCACAAAAAATCCAGCTACTGGTTCATCTTCGTATACAACTCCTAATTTTTTAATCAAACGAAGCAAAATATATGGTATAAATATTACTTTTGTCGCAAATGCGATTCCAGCCCATAACGTAAGTTGCTCCGCTTCATGCGTTGAAGATAGCAATAAAAATATTGATACCAACAAAAAAGTTTGAATAGAGTATGTATAAATAGATAATTTATAATTCCTCAATCCAAAAACCATTAAAGATGTAATTATCATTAATATTGATAATACACTTAATAAATCAATCATCCTAAGCTCCTACAACATATAAAACGAGTGCTACGAAAGACACAGAAAATGCAGCTATAGCATTAGACCTAAAGCTAGTTAATAGCTTATATCTTGGTCCAAAATTATCAATAAATACTGCGGCAACATAAAAGATACCGGCTTTTAATATAAATACGAATAATGCTAAAAATGGATTTTCAAAGCTCCATGGCTCAAAAATAGTTAAAAACATACCAATCATTGCAAATTGTTTAAGAATTAACCCTGCATGAGCAAGACTTAAATCTGCCCCACAGTATTCACCTAAAACACCTTCTTGTAACTCTTGTTCAGCTTCTGCTAAATCATAAGGGTTTCTACCGCTTTCAACATACATAGCCCATAAAAAAGATATAGAAGCAACAGCAAATGCTGGCATTTGATAACCAATTTCACCATTTCTTACCATTTCTTGAATATCAGCTAAATTACTAGTTTGAGCTAAAAGCATTACTACTAATAGACTCGTCATCATTACAGGTTCTACAAAAACTGCAATCATCTGTTCACGACTACCACCAACTCCGGCAAAAGGATTTCCAGAATCTATAGAAGCGATACCAAAAATATAACGCAACATTGCAGATATATAAAGAATTACAAATATGTCAGAAGCATATGACGCTAACGAGCCAGCTTCGTAACTAATAGGGATAACAGCTAAAAGTGCAGCCCCTGTTCCAAAAAGAGTGTACGGTCCATAACGAAAAACCCAATGAGAACATTTTGGAATAGTTCTCCCTCTTTTGAATAATTTGGTAATATCTCTATACGTTTGTAAAAAATCCGGTGGACCTTTACGCGATTGTAATTTTGCTCTTAAAACTCTTGCTACACCATCAAAGAAAGGTGCCACAAGTACGATAACTATGACTTGTAAAATCATAAAAAATATACTACTCATTATTTATCCTTTCTATGCAAAGTGACTTATGCCAAGAAATAGGCATAAGGCTCCTAATATATATAAAGAATACATATTAGTACTACCATTTTGAAGGCATCCAATTTTGTCAGCAGCCTTCTCAACAGTGTTTATTATTGGTTGATAAAATATATTCCACCAAATATCTTTTGGATGATCTGTATATTTCACAGGTCCAAAATAGCCATCTGTTTCTATTGTCGGTTTACTTTTAAATAACCACTCCATTAAGCGTCTAAGATCACCTGTAAATGGTCCAGCTGTTATTTGCATACGACTAGTGTATTTGAAACCACAAGCCCAAGGATCAGTTTCTCTTGGTTTAGTTCTATTAGCTTTCATCATAACTGCGATTATAAATGGCAACGTCATTGCACCAGATATTACCATTGCAACAAGAGGAAGTGAAATAGTTGAACCTAAAGGAGAAGCAATTAGTGCAGATCCAGGAACAGCGGTATATGAACCACTAAAAGATGTCACAACTGACATAATATTTTCTGTAACAACACTTGCTCCTATTCCAAAAACAAAACAACCTACAACTAGGAACATCATTCCTGCTATCATAGTAAATGGAACTTCTTTCGCAGCATTCCAAATTTTCATATCTCTTGGAGTACCTGCAAAAATTATTGCATATAGTTTTAAGTGAATAACAACTAAGACTCCTGTCACTGCCAAAGCAACAACTGAAAAAGTAAATATAAATCTAGGAAGAATTCCTTGGCCTAATGCACCTTGCATCATTCCTTGATATGTGAACCACTCACTAACAAATCCATTCAAAGGAGGAAGTGCTGCAATACCCATTACACCGATAAACATAGCAAAAGCTGTATAAGGCATTTTTTTAGCCAAACCACCTAATACTTCGATTTCTCTTGTATGAGTTGCATGAAGAACACTACCCGCACCTAAAAATAACAATCCTTTAAAGATTGCATGATTAACAATGTGGTAAAGACCAGCTAAAAAACCTATACTAGCTAGTGTTGGAGAATTTATTGCAATTCCATATACACCAGTTCCAAGACCTAATAAAATAATTCCAATATTTTCAACTGAATGGTATGCTAGAAGAGATTTGTAATCATGTTGAATAAGAGCGTACAATACACCAAGCAATGATGATAATGCTCCAATTACGATGATTAATAAGCCCCACCATTCCATAACTGGTAGCCATAAACAAAATTTTATAATTCCAAATAATGCCACTTTAATCATAACACCACTCATTAATGCAGATACATTTGTTGGAGCTGCAGGGTGTGCTTGTGGAAGCCATACATGGAAAGGAAACATTCCTGCTTTTGAACCAAAGCCAACAAATGCTAATAAGAATATAATACTTGCCATCAATGGAGTAAATTCTAAATTAACAAATGAACTAAATTCTAGTGATCCAGATTGACTTGCCATTAATAAAAAGGCAGATAAAATACACATACCTCCAAAATGAGCAATTCCTAAATAAACCATAATTGCTTTTAAAGAAGATTTTGAATCATTAAATACAATTAAGAATGCAGAAAGAATGGTCATTGATTCCCAGCATATCATGAACCAGAATACATCAGTAGCTGATAACACTAGTAACATTGCTAAAATAAATGCGTTAAATAAAGCAGCCATAACTGCTAAACTACCTTTCTTTTCATATTCTTCCGTATATTGAATAGCATAAACAGAAGATGCAAATGCTATTAAAGTAACAACAAAAGAAAAGAAGTTACCTAACGGGTCTAGGGTAAAGGTTGGATTGTATAATAAATTTTCTCCTAGAGAAAAGCTATCGGTTCCAGTTAGATTCATTAAAAAATAGAAAATACCATAAGCTGAGGCAATAGCTGAAATACTAAAGCCAACTTTTGCTGCAAGTTTATTTTTTTTATATAATAATAATGAAACAACACAACCAAGTAAATATAATAAATATACGTGCGTCATTAATAATCCTTTCTTGTTTTATACATTTTTACGTGCAAGCTGCACAAATGAGTCAACGGCACCATCCGCTTTTTGATTAATCAATGTGCTGTCCATATTTTCTGCAGTAACTAGTATTAATGCACCAGTAGGGCAAACTTGAATACAAGCCGGACCATTTTCATCACCAGCGCACATATCACATTTAACAGCGATACTTTTTGCACCTTGCTCTGATTCTATCGCAAGATTATATTTTGGCTCCATTGTATAATCAACAGAAGGCATAATCTCTGCTTCTGCTCTTATAGCACCAAACGGACAAGCTAGGGTACACATCTTACAGCCAATACAAATTTCTTCGAATAACTCAATACTGTCTTTTGCAAAACGTAATGCTCCAACTGGGCAAACATTTGCACAAGGAGCATCATCACATTGACGGCACTGATTTGGCATTGTGCCATTTTTACTTCTAGTCACTATGAGACGAGGGACAGCTAGTTTCCCTCGTTTATATGACGAGTCGTAACAAGCAGCCATACATGTAGCACAACCAATACAAACATTTGGATCAGCAATAACAAACTTATTTATTCTTTTATGCAAACTCACATTATCTCCTTTTTGTACGATATTGCTCAGATGGATGCATATAGATATCTGCTTCATCACGTACTTTTAAATACTCTTCTTCTGAAATTTTACGAATTGCTGCAATTGTCATTTTTAGAGGATTCATTCCAGAAAGTGGATCAGTGTCTTCCGCATTTGCAAGTGCATTTCCATCTGCTTCAGCATAATGAAAAGTAGTAAATATAGTTCCATGATGAAGGTCAGGATTGATTATTACTTTTGCTGCTATTTTCCCACGTTTATTTTCAACAAGTCCATAACATCCTTCTTCCAAACCTCTAGCTTTAGCAATATCTTCACTAACTTCAATAGCTGGACCCATGATATCTGCACCCATTTCTAATGGTTTACATTCTCTTGTCATTGTCCCTGTATGATAGTGATATACTTTACGTCCTGTAGTAAAAAGACAAGGATATACTTCATTTACTCTTTCACTAAGTGCACCAGAACCAACTGGATAATCACTAGGTATATTTAAATGTTCAATCATCTTCTTTTCTAAAGCAGCTCTATCATTTTTGTCTTCAGCATAAATTACAGGAACTAATTTAAATTTACCATCGGGTAGCATTGATATACCACCTTTATATAAAACAGGTGTTCCTGGGTGATTTTCATCTGGACAAGGCCAGCTTATACCATCTTCTTTTACAATACGAGCATATGATAAGCCACCAAAAAATGCAGGATTAACTTTTCTTACTTCATCCCATATCTCTTCAGCTTTATAGTAATCAAATCCATTGAGTCCAAGTCTATTAGCAATATTACAAATAACTTTCCAATCTGCTTCTACACCTTCTGCTGGTTCTACAGCTTTTGTGATTTTTTGAAGACGTCTTGATGTATTTAAGAATGTACCTTCTTTCTCACCCCATGAAGCGGCAGGAAGAACAACATCTGCTTGTTGTGCTGTTTCTGTAAGGAAAATATCTTGAACAACCATAGTGTCTAGTTTTGCAGCCGATTCAACAAAGTGATCTGTCCAAGGATCACTCATAACAGGATTCTCACCAAATACATATAAAAATTTAATTTTACCTTCATCTATTTCATGAGGTACTTTTGTTAAAGGATATCCTGGTTTAGCACTAATTTTTTGGCCCCATATACTTTCAACATGTGCTCTAACAGCATCATTAGTAACTGGCCCATTTGGAAGTACATTTGGTAAGGCAGCCATATCACAAGCACCTTGAACATTATTCTGACCACGTAAAGGATTTACTCCCCCACCTTTTTTACCAAGGTTACCAGTTATAACAGCTAAGTTTGAAAGTGAAAAAACATTTGATGTTCCATCTATAAACTGAGTAATTCCCATTGTATAACATATAGCTGCTGCTCCAGCCTTTGCGTACATTTCTGCTGCTTCTATAACAAGAGATGCCGGTATGCCAGTCTCTTTTTCAACTCTTTGAGGAGTAAAATCAGAAACTGCATATTTTACATATTCAAATCCATGAGCATGTTTCTCTATAAAATCTTTATCAAAAAGATCATTTTGAATGATATGATTTATCATTGCATTAATAAGAGGAATGTTATATCCAACTGGAGGTTGAATAAAGATATCAGCTTTTTTAGCCATATCTGTTTCTTTTGGATCAATAACAATCATTTTTGCACCACGTTCAAGACCACGTATCATTTGCATTGCGATTATTGGATGACATTCACTAGTGTTAGTACCTATTAAAAAAAGTACATCTGTATCTGTTGCAAACTCAACTATATCATTTGTCGTAGTTCCATTTCCTAATGTTTTAGTCAGACCGACTACTGTAGGACCATGTCAAAGACGAGCACAGTGATCTATATTATTAGTTCCTTGCATTCTAAATAGTTTTTGAAAAACATAATTATCTTCATTTGAACATCTTGCAGATGAAAATCCCATAATGCTATCTGCTCCATGTTCTTCTACTGTTTTTTTCATTCTTGAAGCTACAAAATCGTATGCTTCATCAAAGCCAACTTCTACTAATTCACCTTGTTTTGAAAAAACACCATCTTTTTTTCTTATAAGAGGTTTTGTCAATCTCCTTGGAGAATGCACATATTCCCAACCATAAAGTCCTTTCAGACATAACTCACCATCGTTTACATGATGCCCTTTTGTAGGTTCAGCTTTTATAATTTTATTGTTTTCAACAAGTAAATCTATATTACAGCCAGTTCCACAATAAGGACAGGTGGTTTGAAACTTTTTCATCAATATCCTTTATCAATCTCGTTAAAACTAAAAAGTATCAGTAGTATTAAAACTATAGTAAGAACTAAAGATACTTTTAAATTTATGACGTATACTAACAAATTTAAAAAATAAATACTGTCTCTGAAATGACATGTCACTAAGCTGACATGTCATTAACCTGACATGTCAC
>JBLIEY010000010.1:0-29525 GCA_047633475.1 Sulfurimonas sp. | reverse complement strand
ATCTCAACTTGAATTTCATTACTCTCTTCTAAAAGCTTTGTCTTTATGTCATAAGCTTTTCCATCGATTTTATTTTTCCACTCTTTTATCTCTTTTTCCACTATCGGTTTTTTGAACCTTACTTCTTCAAGTTTAGTATAGATTTTTTGTTTTGAAGATAGATGCTGAAGAAACTTTTCTCTCGAGATGATTTTTTTCTTAGATAGTTTTTCTTGCATAATTATGTTTTCTACTGATAAATCATACTCTAAAGATAAATTTTCAAATCGAACTTCCAACTCTTTAAGGTCAGAGTATTTTTGACCAAGTTGATTTTCTAGTACAGAAATCTGAGATTTAAAATTGTTTTTTTGCTCTCTAAAAGCTTCTTTTTCATTTTGAACTATTTTTGGTATATTTTCTAGCATCTCTTTGGTAAAGGTCGGTTCATCTTTATTTTCTATTAGAGCTTTTAGGCGATTTAGCTTTGCTTTATATGATATAAGTTTTATTTTCTTTTCTTGCTTTTCAGAGATAAAAGATTGATTCTCAATTCTAAACAATACTTGCCCCTTAGTAACTGAATCTCCTTCATTAACTAATATATGAGAGATGATTCCTCCCTCTAAATGCTGGATAAGGCGAGTTTGACCAGAGGGGATAACTTTACCACTACCTTTTACACTTTCATCTATTTCTGCAAAATATGACCAGATAAAAAACATTGCAGTAAATGCCATAATAGGAAAGGTTACAAGACGATGGTTCCAAGTTTTGTCTTCAAAGTACATATGGCTCATTTTAAATCTTTTTGTGATGAATTTAGTACTTCTAATACTTTGTTTTTAGGACCATCAGCGACAAGTTTACCGTTGTTTATAACTATAAGCCTGTCTACTAACTTTAGAGCTGCTAGCCTATGTGTGATAACTAACAAAGTTTGTTCCTCATCTAGGTTGCTTTTAAGTTTTTCTATAAGCTTGTTTTCTAAACCAATATCAAGCCCCGTTGTGGGCTCATCCAAGATTAATATGGCTGGGTCAGATACGATAGACCTAGCAAGTGCCACTAAGTGTCTTTGCCCAACTGAGAGATTAGCTCCCCTCTCTCCAACTTGTAGTCCATCACCTTTACCAGATTTTTTGATTAAGTCTTCTAGACCTGTGATTTTTAAAATCTCCATCATTCTAGCTTGACTTATAGGTTTTGATAAACCAATATTGTCTTTGATTGAACCGTTAAATAGAAATGGATCTTGAGGCATAATCCCAATGTTTTCTCTTATCTCAACTGGATGAAGTGTTGAAATATCATGGTTGTCTAAATAAATAGAACCATTTGAAGGGTTTATAGTTTTTAAAATCAGTTTAGCTAGTGTACTTTTTCCAGCACCAGTTTGCCCAATAATACCAACTTTTTCACCTGCTTTTATGCTAAAAGATATATTTTCAATAGAGTTGTATTTGCTATCTTTAAATTTATAGCTAACATTTTCAAAGTCAATTCTTCCTTCGATTTTACCAAGTCCAGCTTCTGTAATTGTACTATTTTCAGAAGGAAGTGATAAGAATTCATCTATACGATCTACTGATTCTCCAATTTCTTTTAGTCTTATCAAGATGCCAGAGAGACTAACGATAGGAACAATAGCTCTACTTGCTAAGATGGTTATTGCTATTAAAGCACCGATAGAGAGTTTTTGATCTGCTATTTGAAAAACTCCAAGAACAACTACGCTAACTACAACAAGTTGAACCATTAGTTGGGATATGTTCATAGAAAAGACATGTAAAGCTTGCATTTTCATACTTATGTTGTCCGTAAAACTTACTATATCTTTCCATAAGAACATTCTGTTTGATACTGAGTTAGTAGCTTTTAGTGTTTCAGTTCCTTGAACCGACTCATAAATAAAACTATTTTTAGATTGAAGATTGTGAGAGTTGTTTTTTCCAAGTTTTGCGATAGGAATTTGCATAAGGATGTTAAAACATATGATTAAAACAGAGAAAACAATAGGAATGATAGCCATAGTTGGTGAAATTATATAAATAACAAAAACAGCTATAAAGAAAAAAGGCAAGTCAATAACTTGCATCAAAGACCTGATAGTAAAAAAGTCTCTTACATGTTGCAACTCTTTAAAAAGATTTGCCTTAGTCCCAGTTGTGTAGTTGTCAAAATGAGTATTTGCTAAAATCATTTTTCTCATTAAAACTTCTTCCCAATAGAGACCAATCTTTTTTGAGAAGTTTTCTAAAATATGGTTCCTTGCATATTTTAAGATAATGTCAAAAATAAGAACAATAAGAGTACCACTTGCTAAAACAAATAGAGTTGCATAAGCTTTATTTGGAACAACTCTATCGTAAGTACTCATAACAAAAAGAGGAATAGAAAGTGCAAAAATATTTATAAATAGAGTTAATAAACCAACTTCTGCATATGTAGTGAAATTTGATCTTAGTGGAGCATAAAACCACGCTTTCTCAACTTTTGTTTTTAACTCTTTGGCGTGTTCTTTTTCTTTTGTAATTAGTAAAACTCTATAGTCTTTAATCTCTTTTATAGAAACTTTTTTTTCTTCATTTGTTTGTGGATCAAAAAGTAAAGCTTCTTCGCCTCTGGTATCAAGTAAAACAAAGGCTTCCTTGTTTTTATCCAAAATTATTGATGGTAAAAAGTGTGATGGAATATCTTTGATTGCTATTTTTTTTTCAAAAGACGCAAGGTTAAAATTTTTAAATACTTCAATGGAGTCTTCAATATCAAACTCTTCTTGAGATTTCTTTTTTAGCAGTTCTATAGTTGAGTACCCAATGTTGCCAAAAAAGAAATTAAGAACAAATCTTGTACTGTTAAGCAGAGTTGACTTGCTTGTTTCATCTAGCCTATTTTCTTGTTGATTTTCCAAATATTTGTTACCTTTATATTTGAAACATTTTATTTAAATAATGCTAAAATGCTTCTTACTTAGAAAAATCAAAAGGTTCAAATTGAATAATATTGTTTCATTAGACAGAAAAAAAATTGAGTATTTAATAAAAAAAAACAAAGTTCTTTTGTTAGAAAAAATTCACTATATGTTGAAAATGAAAAAATTATCTCTAATAGATTTTGAGTTTTGTATAAATAAATTTTTACAAAACAGCTATTTTTATGAGGCAGTTATACTCTTTAGAGAAGGCGTAATTAACTTTCCTAAAAACACAGCAATAGTGAAAAATTTTGTAGTACTATTGATTAAACTTAAGCTATTTGAAGAAGCTTTTTTAAATCTAAATTATTTGTTGAAGTTTAACCAAGAGGCACAAACACTAAGCTTGTTAGGAACTGTGTTTGAGCAAACAAGAGATTATAAAAATGCTCTTATCTCATACGAAATAGCAAAAAAAGAAGACGCAAAGAATTTGGGTACATATTTCGCAATAAGTAGAGTTTATAAAAAATTAGGTCAATTAAATATGTGCTTCAAAACACTACAAGAAGCATTACAAATAAGTCCAAAAAATATTGATTTACTTCTTGCCTATGCAAATGAGTTATTTGAAGTAAATAAATTATCAGAAGCTAAAAAAGTATATGAAGACATTTTGTCAATAAATCCAAACTCTGTGCCAGCTTATTCAAACTTAGGTGTAGCAAATAAGGAGTTGGGCCTTTATGAAGAATCACTAGAAGCATATGAGAGAGCTTTAAAATTAAAACCAGATAATTCTGGAGTATATAGCAATATTGGAGTTCTCTATAAGGTACAAAAAAAGTTTTTACTTGCTTTTAAAAATATTAAAAAAGCTTTGGAGTTAAACCCAAATAACATAGATGCAAATGCAAATATGGGTGTAATATTAAAAGAGACAAACAAACCAAAATGGGCACTTACGTTTTATGAAAAAGCATTAAAACTAAATCCTGCACATGTGAATGCAAACCTTGATTATGGAATCACTAAGATGCTATTGGGTGATTATAAAATAGGTCTTAAACATTATCAACATAGAATGAGCCTAAAAGAGATGTTACCTAAGCTTGTAGGACTTGACCCAAAGTTAAGTTATAAGAAGGGTACAGATATAAATAAAAAAAGAGTTTTAGTCTTTGGTGAGCAGGGCTTTGGAGATGCTATACAATTCTCAAGGTTTATAAAGCTTTTACAAGACAAAGGCGCTTTTGTAATACTGAGAGTTAGAAAAGAGTTAAAAAAACTTTTTGTTGAGAATAAAATTGCTGATATAGTAATTGTAGAAGGTGAAGAAGAAACATATGATTATCATATGCCTCTTTTAAGCATCCCATATTTCTTTGATATAAATCCTAAAGAGATAGAGTTTAAAAACTCTTACTTAAAAGTTATAAGTAAAGAGAAGAAAGAAAAAAACAAATTTAAAAAGATTGCTTTTGTTTTTGGAGGAAGTACTACACATAAGGGGCACCAATATAGGTTTATAGACCCTGAAAATTTTAGATTTTTGACAAAACTTAAAAATACTATGATTTATAACTTTCAAATGGGAGAGGATAAAGAAAAGCTGAAAAAATGTAATTTCTATAAAGACATAATAGATAAAACTGATGAGATAGAAAACTTCTATGATTCGGCAGTTTTACTATCAACTATGGATTTACTAATCACTTCAGATACTTCTGTTGTCCATTTGGCTGGTTCTCTAGGTGTAAATACATTGCTTCTTTTACCTTCAAACCCAGACTGGCGTTGGGGTAGAGAGGGGAGAGATACTTTTTGGTACCCAAGTGTTAAATTATTTCGCCAAAAGGAAAAAGAAAGTTGGGTAAATAGTTTTAGTGAGATAAAATTTGAGTTAAAAGAATTAGGCTTTATGAACTAAAAGAATGTAACTTATAACCACTACCTGAGATGTTTTCGATGCAGTTTTCAGGTACTTTTTTTCTAAGCCCACGAACCAGTGAACGTATAGCATCTTGACTCATTCCCTCATAAGCCCAAATAGCACTCTCAATCTCTTCATATTTTACAACTCTTGTATGATGATGGGCTAAAAGATCAAGAAATAGAGTTTCATTTTTTGTTAGTTTTATCTCTTTTTTGTTATCGTAAATAACTTTTTCATATGCATTATATAAACAAGTTTTGGATAGTGCAAGATTAAACTTACTTTTATCATGTATGAGTTGTATGGACTTTTCTAAGGCCCCAATGAGTTTATCTTTTGTAATGGGTTTAATGATGTACTTGACTAGTTGTAATTCAACTGCTTTTAGTAAATACTCAGTATCTGAATGTGCTGTAGCTATAATGATTTGAACGTCTTTATCGTGAGCTCTTATATAGCTTGCCATATCGATGCCATTTAGACGAGGCATGCTAATATCTGTAATTATAATATCAGGTTTATGCTCTCTCCAGAGTACAATAGCCTCTTTACCATCTTTAGCTTGAAGAACTTTTTTACAAACCCTGTTTAAGTACTCACTAGCACTTTTTCTAACCATATCTTCATCCTCGACATAAAGAACAGTAAAGTTTTTTAGCATATCTTTCATTTTTTATACCTCATTTTGGTATTATACACTTATGAAAATACAAACACAATACAACTACGAAAAAACGTGGACAACAACAACTGAAGTGGATTTACTTAGAATCATAGAAGAAGAAGTAGGAGATGCTGACCCAAAAGGCACACTTTTATATGTAAAAGAGTCTATAAAAGGTGGTAAGACTATAACTGTTGGAAGTTGTAGATTTAGAGCTGAAAAACAGGAGTAACTTATGGATAAAGAATTAGAAGATGTTAATAAATTTTACAATGTAATAGTTGAATTTTTTGCAAACTATTCTTTGCAAATTATAGGTGCTTTGATAATTATCATTATTGGTGTTATAGCATCTAAGTATGTACAAAAATTTGTTTTAAAACTTCTGATGAAGAGTAATATTGATGAAACATTAAGTGGGTTTATTGCTAATTTTGTAAGATTTTTAGTAGTGGCAATGATGGTCATTTTAGCACTAGGAAAACTTGGTATCTCTATAGCTCCTTTTATTGCTGCGATAGGTGCAATTTCACTAACAGCAGGCTTGGCTCTTCAAGGAAGTGTCTCAAATTTTGCTGCTGGAGTGGTTCTAGTAGTTACGAAACCTTTTAAAATAGGTGACACTATAAGAGTACATGATGTTTATGGAGAAGTTGAGGATATTAAACTCTCTTATACAGTTTTAAGAAATGAAGATAAAGAACAGATTACTATACCAAACAAGTATATGATTGGTGACGTTTTAGTGAATTCTTTTTCTTATAGAATAGTTGAGGGAAGTGTTGGCATCGCATATGACAGTGATGTTGAAAAAGCGGTTCAAACTATAAAAGAAATTATAATAAGCCAAGAAGATATTGATTCTAAAAATGAGCCTATTGTTGGGGTTGAGAAGTTTAATGACAGCTCTATCGACATAGCTTACAGATACTGGGTACCAACAAAAAGCTTTTTTAAAACACAGTACGATGTAAATATGAAAGTTTTAAATGCTTTGAACACATCAAATATTGTGATACCATTTCCACAAAGAGAAATTAAAATTTTAGGAGAAAACAATGTTTCAAAATAGTGATATAGCGAAGTTACTCATTAGACTTAGTCTTGGTGGCATGATGCTTTTCCATGGTATTGATAAAATAGTAAATGGTATAAGCGGAATAAAGCATTTAACTACTAGTGCAGGATTTCCAGAGTTTTTAGCATATGGTGTTTATGTAGGAGAAGTGATCGTACCTCTGTTTATAATTCTTGGTCTTTATGCAAGAGTTGCATCAGTTTTTTTAGCTATAAATATGCTTATGGCGATATTCTTAGCACATGGAAATTCTTTGTTTGAGTTAAGTAAGCATGGAGCACCAGTTATAGAACTTCCATTTTTCTACTTTATATTATCTATAGTTGTTTTCTTTCTTGGCTCTGGTAGATATAGCGTAAATAGTAAGTAATACCTAATGAGTAACATGAAATTTAGTATAACAAATAAACAAAATATTTCTAAAAATTGTCTAGTTTGCGGTATTGACAATGAACTTGGTCTTAAAACTAAGTTTTATGAGACAAGTGATGAAGAAGTTATAGGAATTTTTACACCAAATGATAAACTTCAAAGTTATCCGAATGTTCTTCATGGTGGCATCTCTGCAACTATTTTAGATGAAACTATAGGCAGAGCTATTATGGCTAAGTACGGTCAAAATAGTTTTGGTGTGACTGTAGAATTAAATGTAAAGTACAAAAAATCAGTACCTCTAAATTGTGAGCTCAAAGTAATAGGTAGAATCACTAATGATAGAGGACGTATATATGAAGGTTCAGGAGAACTTCTTCTTCCAAATGGGGACGTTGCTGTAACTGCAATAGCTAAGTATATGAAGCAAGATTTAAAGAAAATTGTACAAAATGATTTTTTAGCGGAGGAGTGGTTTGCTTCAGATGCTAAAGATCTTAAAACTATAGAAATAAGAAAGAGTGACAAATAACTACAAATATAGACTAATTATTCATTTCATAGTAAAAGATAAGAAAAGCACACCTACTCAGAGTCCTATATCTTCAGAAAAAGTCAAAATTAATAGAAAAACAGCAATTTAGCTATAATCTCCTAATGAAAAAAGAAGCAAATTTTAAAGCAACTACTCCATACGAAGCAGCTGGTGATCAGCCTACAGCTATCAAAGAGTTAAGCGAATCAATACTAAAAGGCAATCGTTACCAAACACTAGAAGGTGTTACGGGTAGCGGTAAAACCTACACTATGGCGAAGGTTATAGAGAATGTAAAGATGCCTACTATTATTATGACTCACAACAAAACTTTAGCGGCTCAGCTTTATAGTGAGTTTAGAAGTTTCTTTCCTAATGCCCATGTTGAGTACTTTGTTTCTTACTATGATTATTATCAGCCGGAGGCTTACATACCTCGTCAAGATTTGTTTATAGAAAAAGATAGTGCTATAAATGATGAGCTAGAGCGTATGAGACTCTCTTCAACTGCGAATCTCTTGAGTTATGATGATGTTATTGTTATAGCATCCGTATCAGCTAACTATGGTCTTGGTGATCCTGAAGAATACTTAAATATGGTTCAAGTTTTAGAAGTTGGTGATGAGATTCCTCAGAAAAAGCTTCTACTACGTCTAGTTGAAATGGGTTATAGTAGAAATGATACCTATTTTGATACTGGACACATAAGAGTCAACGGAGAAAGCTTAGATATATATCCTCCTTACTTTGAACAAGAAGCTATTCGAATCGAGTTTTTTGGAGATGAAATAGAAGCTATTTATACTTTTGAAGTCATAGACAACAAAAGACTTGAAGATCATAAAAAGTTTACTATCTATGCAACTTCACAGTTTAGTGTTAGCCAAGAAAAAATGGCAGTTGCTATAAAGCGTATTGAAGAAGAGTTAGATGATAGACTTGCATTTTTTCAAAGAGAGGGAAAACTCTTAGAATATCAAAGACTCAAGCAAAGAGTTGAGTTTGACCTTGAGATGCTACAAACAACAGGAATGTGTAAAGGAGTAGAAAACTACTCAAGACTCCTTACAAATAAAAAGCCTGGAGAAGCTCCTTTTACTCTCTTAGATTATCTTGCTCTAAATCATAAAGATTATCTAATCATAGTAGATGAGTCTCATGTTTCACTTCCTCAGTATAGAGGAATGTATGCCGGAGATAGAGCGAGAAAAGAAGTTTTAGTTGAGTATGGCTTTAGGTTGCCCAGTGCCTTGGACAATAGACCTCTAAAAGCTGACGAGTATATAGATAAATCTCCTCACTATCTATTTGTATCAGCTACACCGGCTGAGTATGAGTTAGAGATGTCAAGTGTAGTTGCTCATCAAATCATACGTCCTACAGGACTTCTTGATCCTATACTGGAGATAAAGCCATCTGATAATCAAGTTGAAGATATTCACGATGAGATAATAAAAATTGCTGCCAAAAATGAAAGAATTCTTTTAACTGTTCTTACTAAAAAAATGGCTGAAGCACTTACAAAATACTTAGCAGATTTAGGTGTAAAAGTTCAGTATATGCATTCGGATATAGACACAATTGAAAGAAATCAGATTATTCGTGCTTTAAGACTTGGTGAGTTCGATGTTCTTATAGGTATAAATCTACTTCGTGAGGGTTTAGACCTTCCAGAAGTTTCTCTCGTAGCAATCCTAGATGCTGATAAAGAGGGCTTTTTAAGAAGTGAAACTGCCCTTATTCAGACCATAGGTCGTGGAGCGAGAAACTCCAACGGTAGAGTAATCCTTTATGCAAATAAAATTACAAAATCTATGCAAAAAGCAATTGATACAACGACTTCAAGAAGGGCGATTCAAGAAGCGCATAACAAAGAGCATGGAATCACTCCAACAACTACAGTTCGTAAGCTAGATGCTAACCTAAAAGTAGAAGATTACGGTGATATTTACCAAAAGCACAAAAAAATGGATAAAATGCCGGCAACAGAAAAGAAAGCTATAACAAAAGAACTTTCTTTAAAAATGAAAAAAGCAGCCAAAGAGTTAAACTTTGAAGAGGCGGCAAGACTTCGTGATGAAATAATGAAAATAAAAAAACTCTAATAAATTAAGGATTAACCTTGGATGACATGTTTAATAATTTAGCAACATACGGATATATAGGGCTCTTCCTTTACTCTCTTGGTGGTGGCTTTGTAGCACTTATAGGTGCTGGAGTGCTTTCTTTTATGGGTAAGATGGATTTATCACTTGTAATATTGATTGCTTTTGTGGCAAATGCACTTGGAGACGTTTTACTCTTTTATATGGCTCGATATCAAAAGACTGTAATGATGGCAGGACTTAAAAAACATCGAAGAAAATTAGCGCTTGCTCACATTATGATGAAGAGACATGGTTCTTGGATAATTCTTTTTCAAAAATTCATTTATGGAATTAAAACACTAATTCCGATTGCTATAGGATTAACAAAATATGATTTTAAAAAGTTCGCTATTTTAAATGTACTAAGTGCAGCAGTTTGGGCCTTAGTATTTGGACTGGGAAGTTATTATTCTGGAAGTGCTTTAGTAAAAGCTACAGAGACTATATTTGATAAACCTTGGATTGCACCTATTATTGTTTTCGTTTTTGGTGGCGCTTTGTGGCTCTATATGGTGAAAGCTACTCAAAAGAAGTAAGAGTACCATTTGACCTTATTTAAAGGTCAAAGGATAGAAGGTTTAACTCTCTAATATTGGACCAAATGGGGCATAATCTGTATGCTCTCCATCTTGATATTTTTTATAATTAGCAACAAACATTGCAGCTAAATCATCTCTAGTTTTATCAAATAACTCTTTATCTTCCCAAGCATTACGAGGATTTAAAACATTAGGACTGATATCACCTAGAGTTTTAGGAATATGAAGTCTAAATGTATCAGTAACATCAAATTCACTATCTTGAATAGTTCCATTTAAAATAGCATTGATACAAGCACGGGTATCTTTAATACTCATTCTCTTACCAACCCCATAGCCACCGCCAGTCCAGCCAGTGTTAACAAGAAAAACATTTACGCCATGCTTATCAATCTTTTTACCTAGTAATTTTGCATAAACAGTTGGATGTAATGGTAAAAAGGCTTCTCCAAAACATGCACTAAATGTTGCAACAGGCTCAGTAATACCACGCTCAGTTCCTGCTACTTTTGCAGTATAACCACTTAAGAAATAGTACATTGCTTGTTCTTTTGTAAGTTTTGATACCGGTGGTAAAACACCAAATGCATCTGCCGTTAAGAAGATGATGTTATCTGGATGACCAGCCATTAAGTCTTCTTTGTGATTTTCTATATGCTCAATTGGGTAAGAAACACGAGTATTTTCGGTTTTGCTTCCATCTTCGTAATCAACTTCACCCTCACCATACATTACAATATTTTCAAGCAGGGCATCTGTTTTAATAGCATTGTAAATTTCTGGCTCACTTTTAGCATCAAGGTTAATAACCTTTGCGTAGCATCCACCTTCAAAGTTAAATACTCCATAGTTATCCCAACCATGTTCATCATCGCCGATTAATGCACGATGAGGATCAGTTGATAGAGTTGTTTTACCAGTTCCACTTAGTCCGAAGAAAAGTGCAGTATCACCTTTCTCACCAACATTTGCAGAACAATGCATCGGAAGTTTATCTTCTAGTGGTAACCAGTAGTTCATCATTGAAAAAATTCCTTTTTTCATCTCACCACCATACCAAGTACCACCAATAATAGCTAAGTTATTTTCAACATCAAATAATACAAAAACTTCAGAGTTTAATCCGTGCTCTTTCCATTTATCATTTACAGCTTTACAAGCATTTAAAACTGTAAAGTCTGACTTGAAAACTTCTAATTCTGACTCTGTTGGACGAATAAACATATTTTTTACAAAGTGTGACTGCCAAGCAATTTCAGATACAAAACGAACTGATCTCTTTGATGCAGCTGAAGAACCACAAAAAACATCTGTTACATAAATATCTTTACCTGAAAGTTCTTTTTGAGCAACTTCCAGTAGCTCTGAAAAAATTTCAGCAGAAACTTTTTTATTAACATCACCCCATGCGATATATTTGTTTGATGGATCTCTATCAACAAAATATTTATCTTTAGGGCTGCGACCTGTAAAAATACCAGTATCAACAGCTGTTGCACCTTTTTTTGTTTGTGCACATTCGCCATTATCAAGCTCATGTTGAATTAACTCATCATAATCTAGGTTGTGATGAATCTTACCAATGTTTTTTAATCCTAACTCTTCTAACTCAGTTAAATTCATAACTTACCTTTTGGGTACTTTTTTTAGTAACGAAATTATACACTCAATAAACATAAATTAAATATAAATATAGGTAGTAAGTGTATAAAAATTGTTTTAAGAAATTTTAGATAGAATTATGCTCTTAAATAGAACATGCTCGATTAACTCAGTGGTAGAGTGCTTCCATGACATGGAAGAAGTCATTGGTTCAAGTCCAATATTGAGCACCACCTATATTTCGTCATTATTCCAAGCTTCTACAGCATCTACGAGATTATCAAATCCGCTAACTTTTCCGACTATAAAAATTTCATCAAAAACGTAACAACTGACATTTCCATTTGCCTCTAACAAGAACATCGCATTTTCATCTTTGGCTCTTTTGTCACTAGATAGTACTCTCATCCCATCAATGATGTCATTTACCACTGGTATATCGTCATACTCAATGTCTAGTAGTTTCTTTCCATCGCTTATATATACAGCCATAATCACCTCTTTATAATATTACGTTACAATTATTTTATAATTAATATGCTTTGGAAGAAATATGATATTAGAGATGCAAAACAATGAATGATACTTTTTTAGAAACTATTAAAGCTGTTGATGGAGAAATATCTCATCTTTCTGATCCACACCACCGATACGAGCGTGTTTTAAAATCATTAAATGTCAGTAATTTTAAAAGTTTAAACAAATATTTAAACCCTCCTAAAATTGGTCTTTATAGATGCCGTTTAACATATGATTCAAAAAATATAGAAGTCTCTTACTATAAGTACAAAAAAAGAGAAATAAACTCTTTGAAGTTAATATACGACGATAAAATAAGCTATTCAAAAAAAACAAGCAATAGAGATGCTATTGATAAGCTTTTTGACATGAAAGAAGCTTGTGATGATATTTTAATAATTAAAGATAATTTAGTTTGTGATACTAGTATTGCTAATGTTGCTTTTTATAGTGATGGATTGTGGTTTACTCCATTAAAGCCACTTTTAAAAGGAACAACGAGGCAGAGGCTTCTTGATAATAAAATAATTATTGAAAAAGATATAAGAGTTGAAGAGATTGAAAACTATTCTAAGATGGCTCTTATGAATGCTATGATAGATTTCGATATAATTACAAAATATAATTTAAAGGATATTTTTTGTTAGATAGTGTAATAAATAACAGTGAATTTACTCAACTTATGCAAAAGCATATACAAGAACTAATTATTCATTTTTTTCAAAGAGAACAAAACTTTGGGATACTTTGTAAAATAGAAGATGCAGAGTTTAATCCAAGTTTACCAGAAGATATAGTTTCGGAATTTCGCCCTTTGACCCTTTTCTTCTTAGCTGGTTATACTTTTGAGACAGCACATATTCAAGATAATTATTTAGTATTTGAAGCTGGTTTTGGGGTTGATAACTTTGGTAGTGTAGTTAGTGTTCCGCTTGTTAATATTATGCAAGTCATTGTAGATGAGACACCAGTGATGATTAACCTAGCAAATCACCAAGAAGAGCAAAAGCCTAAAAAAGATTTAAATCCAAAAGGAATTAAAGATTCAATGGCCTCTTTTTTATCAAACCCGGAAAATTCCAAGTTTGTAAAAGACAAAAAGTAAATTAGAGTTTATGAAGAGAAAGAAGATAGTTGACAACATTATCAACAAAGGCATCATGCTTTCTTTCTTTTAGGTAAGCAATATAGAAGTTTCTTTCAATTTTATAGTTTTTAAGTCTTCCTTCAAAAAGTCTACCCGAACTTAATTCAGACTGTATAACATGACGTGACATAACAGAGACTAAAGGTCTTTGTGCATTTTTATCAGCGTTTATAATAGACTCTTTTATGGATGTTGGAGATGCTAATACAGCTAGAACGTTAAAATTTTCACACTGTACACCCATCTCTTCAAATACTTCAGAAGTTAGTTTTCTTGTATGTGATTCTACATCACGACAAATCCAGTCAAATTTAAAAAGGTCTTCAGCATTAAGTTGTTTCTTGATTGGTTGATTTGAGAAAACAACTAGTTCATCTTCAACCCATTCTCTATATATAATTCCTTCTCTAAACACAGGAGATTCTATTAGGGCAACATCAATTTTTTTATCTTCTAGTTGATCGATAATTTCAGAAGATGGAGCAACATGCATATAAACTTCATTTCCTATTCTTTCTTTAATTTGAGAAAGATAATTAGGAAGAACATAATTTCCAATTGCGTTAGAGCTACCCATAATAAAAGTAAACTCTTTTTTCATTATCTTAATTAGTTCTTTCTCACTACCAGATATTGCTCTTTCAAGTTTAACAGCAATTCTGTAAAGATCTTCACCTTCTTTTGTTAGTAAAATACCATTCTTTTTTCTCTCAACAATTCTTGTATCGAGATAATCCTCTATAAATTTAATTTGTTGAGTAACTGCAGGTTGAGAGATACCTAGTTTTGCTGATGCTTTAGAGAAGCTTTTCTCTTTTATGACCATTAAAAAAGTTTGTAATTTAGCAAAATCTTTTAACATAATAATTCCTATAAGTTTAATTTATAGTTAAAAGTATAACTCAATATTATAATTATTGCAACAGTTTTGTAATAACTTATAAGTATTTAGCTATAATAAATGAAATTAACAAATAAAGATTAGAGTTATAATATGGAAAAAATATTTCAAAAACTGAATGAATCACAAAGTCAAGCTGTAAAACACTCAGAAGGTCCAGTGCTTATACTAGCAGGGGCAGGGAGTGGGAAAACAACTACAATCGTTTCACGTTTGGCCTATTTAGTTGAAGTCCTTGGCATCCCGGCTTCTAATACTTTAACCCTTACTTTTACCAATAAAGCTGCAAAAGAGATGCGTGAACGTGCATTGGATATGATAGAAAATGTATCTTATCCACCACTTCTATGTACCTTTCATAAGTTTGGATTATTATTTTTAAAGTTCCATATTCATCTTTTAAATAGACAAAATAATTTTGTTGTAATAGATACTGATGATAAAAAACGTATTATAAAAAAAATAAATACTGAAATACCAACTCCACTTATTGCAAGTGAAATTTCAAGATACAAAAACTCACTTTTAACTCCCGATGACGCATATAAACAAGCCGAACTTTTTAACTATCAACAAATTGCAAAAATTTATGGAGAATATCAATCTTATCTTAGTGAAAATAATCTAGTAGATTTTGATGATTTAATAGCCTTAACATATAGACTCTTGGATGAAAATCCTGAGTTAGCAGAAGCTACATCTAAAAAGTACCAGTATATTATGATAGATGAGTACCAAGATACAAATGAGTTACAGTTAAAACTTCTTCAAAAATTATGTACTTCTCATACTAACTTATGTGTGGTTGGCGATGATGACCAGAGCATCTATGGTTGGCGTGGAGCGCACATCCGAAATATTATAGAGTTTGACCAAGATTTTGAAGGTACTTCTGTTTTTAAACTTGAAAATAATTATCGTTCAAAAGAGCCAATCTTAAAAGTTGCAAATGCTCTTATAGAACATAACCGTTCTCGTTTGGGTAAGAAACTAATTGCTACTCGTGGAACTGGTGAAGATGTAACTGTTTTAAATTCTCATGATGAAAATGAAGAGTCAAGAAAAATAGCACAAAAGATTAGTAAACTGCTAGATTCAGGAGTTGGAGCGAATGACATTGCTATTCTTTACCGTGTTAATGTTCTGAGTCGTTCTATTGAAGAAGGCTTAAATCGCTCAGGTATAGCTTATAAGCTTGTTGGTGGACTTAGATTTTATGATAGAGCAGAGATTAAAGACCTAATCAGTTACATAAGAATCATAACAAACTTTCATGACGATTTTTCCTTTAAAAGAGTTGTTAACAAACCAAAAAGAGGTCTAGGAAAAGCAAGTGTAGAAAAAATAGAACTTGCAGCACACGCAGCTTCATCATCTATATATGAGTACATTAAGAAAACATCTCTAGCTGACTTAGAAGCTCTTGTAAGAAAGAAAAATGCTAAGACACTAAAAACCTTTATCAAAAATGTTGAAACTGTATCCAAAGTAGCAAAAGACGCAACTTATGAATTCATAGATGTACTAGAAGATACCTTTCATCTTAAAGACATCTATGCTGGGATGCAAGATGAGTCAGACAGAATTTTAAATATGGATGAGTTTTATGGATTGTTCCGTGATTTTGTAAAAAAATCTCCAGAATCTGGACTTGATGAGTTTTTAAATGAACTTACTCTTCAAAGTGAACAAGACCAAGTTGAAGGAGAAAGCATCTACATGATGAGTATTCATGCTTCAAAAGGTTTGGAGTTTGATCATATTTTTATTATAGGACTTGAAGAAGGTTTCTTGCCTCTTGTTGGTGATGGAAGTGACTTAGAAGAAGAAAGAAGATTAGGATATGTTTCTTTTACTAGAGCTAAAGAAACTTTAACATTATCGCATGTTGGTAGCAGATTTTATAAGGGACGAAGAAGTGACTTAGAAAAAAGTAGATTTTTTAACGAAGCTGGACTTTGTGAAGGCTCTTTGAAAGTTGAAAAAAATACAGCCTTCAAAAAAGGTGACTTAGTTCGTCATAAAATTTTTGGAACAGGAAGAGTAGCAGGCATCAGTAAAAGTGGGAGAGAATTTAAACTCAATATTAATTTTGCGGGTACTAAAAGAGATATCCTTGCATCCTTTGTTGAGCGCCTATGAATCGACTTTTCGTAGCATATAAACCTACAGGAATTAGCTCGAATTTTTTTTTATCAAGATTGAAAAGAAAATATAAGAATAAAAAAGCTGGTTTCTCAGGAACACTTGATCCCTTTGCAAAAGGAGTTTTGCTTATAGGTTTTGACTCACATACAAAACTTTTTCGTTTTTTAAATAAAACTCCAAAAACTTATCGAGCTACTCTTTGGTTAGGTGCTGCTTCTGATTCTTTAGATACAGAGATGATAGAAAATGTAGAGATGCTAGAAGCGTTTAGCTTAGAAAAAATTCAAGAAGTACTAAAATCACTAGAAGGAGAGTTGGAATATGAGCCTCCAATCTTCAGTGCAAAACGTATCAATGGTCAGAGAGCTTACGATTTAGCTAGAGCAGGTAAGGAATTTACTCTCAACAAAATCAACTCTATCATTTATGAAACAAAATTCATAAGCTACTGTCACCCATTTTTCACTTTTGAAGCTACAGTCTCTGAAGGTACATATATCCGTTCACTTGGCCGTATAATTGCACAGAGGTTAGGACTAGAACATGGTAGTCTTAGTGCACTGGAGAGATTAAGTGAGGGACAGTTCACATATGATGATGAAAAGCCGCTAGATATTAAAAAATCACTTAACATTCCTAAAAATAGTTATCTTGGAGATTGTGATAATTTAAAATATGGAAGAGTTCTTGCTTTAGAAGATTTAGAGATAAAAAAAGATGGGTATTATTGGTTAGATAATGGTGATAATATTTCTATAATCAATATTGAACAAATGCAAGTAAACTATGAACTAGGTAGGATATATACATGTTAGTATTAGCTAGAAAATTAGATGAGTCTATTGTGATAGGTGATGATATAACAGTGAAAATTATATCCATAGAAAAGGGCGTAGTTAAACTTGGAATAGAAGCACCTAAAGATATTTCTATTATTCGTAATGAATTATTAGAAGATGTAAAGTACTCAAACATTGCAGCGTCAAAAGAATATAAACAAGATGATCTTAGCCAACTAAGCAAGATTATTAAAAAATAGAGTTTGATATGAAAATTTACAGAGCTTATGCTAAAGTAAATATATTTTTAAAAATAACTGGAATGAGAGATAATTATCATGAAATTATCTCAAGATTTATGAGAGTTGATTCTCTATATGATGAGCTTTCTTTTTCTCCAAAGTCTACAGATGATTTTGAGATTATAGGTGAGTTTTCTTGCTCAACAAAGCAAAATACAATATATAAAGCCTATGTAGCTTTAAAAGAAGCTACTAAATCAGAGTCATTAGAAAAACTTATGCAAACTTATGCAATACAAGTTAAAAAGTCAATACCTGCTTTTGCAGGACTTGGTGGTGGCAGTAGTGACGCGGCAACATATCTAAAGATGTGTAATGAAGTCTTGCATCTAGGACTTAGTCAAAATGAGCTCGCACAAATTGGCTTAAAAGTTGGTGCAGATGTTCCATTTTTTATATATGGGTATGATAGCGCTAATGTTAGCGGTATAGGTGAGATAGTAGAAGAATTTAAAGAAGATTTGCTAGAGTTTGAAGTCTTTACTCCAAAAGTAGAGATTAGCACACCAAAAGTTTATGTAAGTTATAGAGAAAATTTCTATGCACCAATAGATGCTTTTGAGACGCAAAAATTAAAAAATAAAACTTCATTAGAAGTCTTAGAAAAAACAAGTGCAGATGAGGCTAATGACCTTTTTAAACCAGCACTTCAAGAGTACAGTGAGCTTAAAAATCACTATAAACATGGATACTACTTTAGCGGAAGCGGAAGTAGTTTTTTTAAAATAAAACATAAGGAAGAATAAAATGGGCGAAACACTAGCCAAAAATAAGAAAGCCTATTTTGATTACTTTTTAGAAGAAAAGTTTGAAGCTGGATTAGTTCTACAAGGTAGTGAAGTAAAAGGTATAAGAGAAAAAAGAGTAAACCTAAAAGATAGTTTTATCCGTTTTGTAAAGGGTGAAGCTTATTTATTTAATGCGCACATAGGAAGATTAAGTACAACGCATCATTATTACACTCACGAAGAAAGGGGCAGTAGAAAACTTCTTTTACATAAAAAAGAGTTACTAAAGATGAAAAAAGCTGTTGATCAAGATGGCTATACTGTAGTTGCTTTACAACTTTACTTTAATGCAAGAAATCTTGTAAAAATTCAGATTGCTATAGCAAAAGGAAAACAGCTCCATGATAAGAGACAAGACCTGAAGGAAAAAGATATGAAGCGTGACGTTGCAAGAGCAATGAAAGATTACTAATGAAATATTTTATTTTTTTAATATTTTTAATATCAAGAATTTTTGCGTTGGATATGGAAGTGTCTGACTCCAGCATTGTAAACGGTAAAACAGCAATTATAGAGTTTAAAAAAGAAAAAAATCTGAAATATGAAGAGATTATTTTAGGAACTAAAACATATAAGATATATGAGCATCCATCAGATGCTAATAAGATGTATGTTTTAATACCTGTAAGTTATTATGAAAAACCTAATAATAAAAAAGTTGAAATTGTTTACAGTGAAAATGCCAAGCGAAAAAGTAAAATTATATATTTTAAAATAAAAGATGGAAAATACGAAAAAGAAGAGATTCACGTTCAAAAATCAAAAGTAAATCCAAAAAGTAAAGAAGTAAAAGAAAGAATAGCAAAAGAGTATGCAGAGGCGATGAGCATCTATAGAACTTCAACGCCAAAAAGTCAAATTACATCGGTATTTGAAGCTCCAATGCAAAGCAAGATAACAAGTTCATTTGGTAAAGCAAGAGTTTATAATGATACTTTAAATGGTTATCATAGTGGAACAGATTATAGAGCTAAGATAGGAACGCCAATTAGAGCTAGTAATGACGGTGTAGTTGTTTTAGTAAAGAAAAGGTTTTACTCAGGCGGTACAGTTATAATAAACCATGGACAAGGAATTTATACTTGTTACTATCATATGAGTAAGTTTAGTGTAAAAAAAGGTCAAAAGATAAAGAAAGCTGAGCTTATAGGTCTATCTGGAGTTAGTGGAAGAGTTACTGGTCCACACTTACATTTTAGTGCTAGAGTAGGTGGGGAACAAGTTGATCCGCTTCAACTCATGGAATTACTAAACAAAAATTTATTTTAAAAGGGATATTACATATGACAGTTTTTCAATTACTAATGCTAGGAGCTTCGGCTTTTTTTGCATTTAAAATTTTTGAGCATATTCAAACATTGCAAGAACCAAAAGAGCAAAGAGATGATTCGAATCAAAACGAGTCAAAAAGTGCAAATGCATTTTCTCCATTTGATTCTCAAATTTTAGTAGAAAAAGCAGATGAGGCATTTGAAGAAAAAGATTTTCAAAGAGCTTTAGCACTTCTTAGTGAAGCAGATGCAAAAGAGCCCAACAATTCAGATATATTATTTAAAATTGCTTATATATTACAACAAACGAATGATAACGATGAAGCAATAAAATATTACAAAAAAGCACTTGAATTAGATAAAAACAATGAGTTTATACATAACTCTATGGCATCAATATATAGAGCAAATGGTGAATTCACATCAGCAAAAATGCACTTGCATGCGTCTATAGAAATAGATGACTCAAATCCTATAACTTACTATAATTTTGGAAATCTCTTAGTTGATATGCAACACGCAGAAGAAGCAAAAGAGATGTATCAAAAAGCACTGGACATAAATCCAGATTTTAGTGAAGCTAAAGAGGAACTGGAGAAACTTTAAGATGAAAATTTCACAAATTTATAAGTTTTTGGATGATTTATCACCGTTCTCATTGCAGGAATCTTGGGATAATTCAGGTCTTTTAGTTGGAGATTTTAATGAAGATATCACAAAAATAGTTTTAAGTATTGATGTTGATGAAGATTTAATTGACTCTATGGAAAATAATACACTTTTGATTACTCATCATCCTATAATTTTTGGAGGCTTAAAGCAGTTAGAGTTTAGTAAATATCCTGCAAACCTAATCCAAAAAATGATTCAAAAAAATATATCAAATATTGCAATGCATACAAACTTTGATCAAACGCATCTCAATGAATATGTTGCAACAGAAATTTTGGGCTATAAAATTGCACAAAAAGATGGATTTGTTGCTTATTTGGATGTTGATGAGGAGTTTGATACTTTTGCCAAAAAAGTAGCTTTAGCATTTGGACTTTCACATGCCAAATGTGTAAAAAGTTCAAATCGTGTAAAAAGAGTAGCTTTAACAACAGGTTCTGGATGCTCTTTATTGAAATCTATAGAAGCTGATTGTTTTTTGACTGGAGATGTAAAATACCACGATGCCATGGAGGCTAAAAGCATAAACTTATCACTTATTGATATCGGCCATTTTGAAAGTGAACACTTTTTTGCAGAAATTTTGCATAGACATTTGAAAATTTTAGGTTTAGAAGCTATAATTTCATCATCAAAGAACCCGTTCACATATATTTAATCCAAAAGGAGACTAATGAACCAGCATCTTAAACAATTAATAGACCTTTCTCAAGTAGATAAAGAGATTGATGCATTTGAGCCACAAATAGAAGAAGCTAACTCTAAATATGAAGCAGCACTTGCAAAAAAAGAGAGTATAGATACAGATATTGAAAACTTAAGTAATGAAATCAAAGCTGAAGAGCTTAAGAAGCATAAAAATGAATTGCACTTAAGCGAGCTTTCTCAAAAATTAGAAGACAATTCTAAAAAAAGTTCTGAAATAAAAACAGAACGTGAAATGAAATCTTTACAGCTTGAAGAAGAGATAGCAAAAGAACAAGTTACTTTTGCAAATGAAGAGATTGAAAGACTTGAAAAGATTATTGCATCTAAAAAAGAGCAAGTAGAAGCTGCAAAAACTGCACTTGCTGAAATAGATTCAAACTTAGAAAGTGTAAAAACTGAAGTTGATAAAAAATTAGAAGTTATTAATAAAGAAAGACAAAAAGTATTTGTTTTAAAAGAAAAACTTCTAGGAACTACAAACCAAAAAGGTTTAGCTTTTTATCAAAAAATCCGTCGTTGGGCTAAAAACACTACTGTTGCAGTTGTTGAAGACCAAGCATGTATGGGTTGTAATATGTTAATAAGTGATAAGATTTTAGCAGACGTAATAAAAGCTGAAGAGATTACAACATGTCCACATTGTGGTCGTATTCTCCATATGGAAGCAACTAACGAGTAGGGCTTGAAGCCTTTTACGCTCCTATATTATATTTTAAGTGTAGTGCTATATCTTGTAGCGCTCCCACTTCTAATATACCTCTCATTTAAGCAAAAATACAAAGAATCTATTCCGGCACGTTTTTTTCTTGTTAAAAATCCTTCTTTTGATAATAAAGATGGAATTTGGTTTCATGTTTGCTCACTAGGTGAGTCAAAAGCATTAAAACCAATTTTAGAACTTGTTAAAAAAAGAGATATTAAAATAACTACGATTACTCATACTGGGCAAGTAGAAGCTAAAAAGTATGATGCAGATGTTAGATATTTACCTTATGAGGTATTACTTCCTTTTTGGATGAAAAAACAAAAACTTCTTGTAGTTTTAGAAGCTGAGTTTTGGTATATGCTTTTTGCTGTTGCAAGTTCAAGAGGGACAAAAATAGTACTTCTAAATGCACGTATCTCAGACAAGAGTGTAAAAAAATATCTACAATTTGCTTGGTTTTATAAAAAACTTTTAGCAAATGTAGAAATGATTTATGCACAGAGTGAAGTTGATAAAAATCGTTTTTTAGCTCTTGGTGCTAAAAATATTGAAGTTATCGGAAATATAAAATTAGCAGGTAAAATTACTAAAACAAAAGAGTATGACAAGCCAGAACAAGAGTGTATTGTTGCTGGAAGTACACATGAAGGCGAAGAAGAGTCAATTTTAAAATCATTTGTCGAGTATAAAAAACAAGTAGATGCAAAGCTTATTGTAGTACCTAGACATCCTGAGAGATTTGAGAAAGTTTATGAACTAATGAAACTTTACGCTGATGAAAACTCTTTAACACTTTGTAGATTCTCTGAATCTAAAAGCTTTGAAACAGATTTAATTCTCGTAGATGCCATGGGTGAGTTGAACAATATCTATGCTATCAGTGATATAGCTATTCTTGGCGGTGCGTTTAGAGTAGATGTTGGTGGACACAATCCACTTGAACCTGCTTTTTTTGGATGTAAAATAATTACAGGTAAACATTTTCATGATCAAAAAGAGCTTTACAAATATGTATATCATGTGCAATATGTTGAGCCACAAGAGATTCATAAAGCTCTTTTAGCATCTAGAGATTTACCACCATCTATGGTTGAGCAGATGATAAACTTAGAGCCTATAGTTAAAAAAATACTAGAAATATAGAAATAAAATAAGGAGCCTACTATGGCTGCAGAAAAAGCATATAAAATATTAGCAATACAAGAGGGTGTTTCAAACAATGAAGCTAAATCCATGATAGATCGTGGTTTAGTATATGTAGGAAACAAAAAAGTAATGATAGCTCGTGGAGAGCTAGATTCGAAAACAAATTTTAAAGTTTACAAGGTAGAAAAAATCAAACCTATCTTTGAAAATGATGAAATGATTGTTGTAGATAAACCAGCTTTTATTAATTCAGATGAGATAGAAAGACAGTTCAAACCTGCCGTACTTCTTCATAGACTTGACCGTGAAACAAGTGGTGTTCTTATGCTTGTTAAAGATGAAGACTTTAGACAAAAAGCTATTAAAGAGTTTAAAAAAGACAATGTATATAAAGAATATATTGCTTGGGTTGAGGGAATTATTAGTGAACCAGTAGAAGTTGATAAACCAATCATAACTCAGAAAAAAAACAATAAAGCTTTCTCTAATGTTTCAGGAAAAGGAAAACCTGCAAGAACAGAATTTTTCCCAGATATTGTAAGTGCCAACAAAACAAAAGTAAAGTGTATTATTCATAATGGTAGAACTCACCAGATTAGAACGCACTTACGCTATATTGATCATCCTATTGTTGGAGATGAGCAGTACGGTGGAAGAAGAGCTAAAAGAGTAATGCTTCATGCACATAAAGTTAGGCTATTAGGCATGGAATTTGTATCACCTGAGCCTCAAATGTTTGTCAATTTCCAATAGTGTATATATAGGAATCGACTTAGCTTGGGGAGATAAAAATCTCTCAGGCTTTTGTGTACTTGCTCCATATAAAAAGAGTTTAAAGATTATAGATATTAAGCTCTTAAAGTCTATAGATGAGATAGTCTCAGAAATACAACATTACAAAAATGATAAAGTTTATATAGGTCTAGATGCTCCGCTCTTAGTTCCAAATCAGACTGGAAATAGAGAATGTGAAAAACTTTTTAACAAAGACTTTGCAAAGTACAAAATTTCTATGCTCCCGATAAACAGAACTCTCCTTACAAAATACACCCCTAATATTAGAAGTGAAGAACTATATAAGAAACTACAAGTAGATGGATTTGAAAGAAACTATAATTCTGATAAAGTAATATTTGAAGTTTATCCTCATTCAACAATAGCAATGCTCTTTAACAATCATCAAATACTTCCATATAAAAGAAAAAAAGGAAGAAATGTTGAGTTCATAAGAGAACAACTTGGCATCTACACAAAATATTTAGGAAAAGTTGTTTTCCCTCATAAGATATTAAAAAATGACATAACTCTTTTAAAAGGACAAAGTCTAAAAGATTTTGAGGATAAGCTAGATGCTATAACTTGTGCATATACTATCTTCTTTTGTCAAAACAATGAATCTAGATTTTATAAAGTTGACAATGAAAATATTTTTGTAACGCTTATAAGTTTATGGAAAGTATATCTGCTCAAGTGTTCTGATGACACACTTTACACAGGAGTAACAACAGACTTAAAACGAAGAGTAAATGAGCATAACACTTCTTCTGTTGGTGCAAAGTATACAAGGAATAGAAGACCAGTAGAGCTTGTTTACTTTGAAAATCGTGATGATAAAATAGACGCTATGCAAAGAGAATACGTCATAAAACAACTTTCGCGTAAAGAGAAACTCAAGCTTATAGATGCAAGTTACAAAGATTAAATAAACCAAAAGTCCTAGTCTGCTATAATTCGCAAAATATTATATAAACTATATAAGGCACTTCATGTTTGATACATTAACAAATTCATTTACTGAAGCTATTAAAAAGATTCGTACATTTGATGATGACAAGGCACTTACAAAAGCATTAAATGAACTTAAAAAATCTCTTTTAAAAGCAGATGTTAATCACAAAGTTGTAAAAGACTTAATAGCTAAAGTTCAGATTGAAACTAGAAAAAATGGAATTGGTAAAGACCAATTCTTGGACGCATTAAGAGCAACTCTTCATGAACTACTAGAAATTGGTGGAAACAGAGGTTTTACTTTTGCTCCAAACCCTCCAACAGTAATCCTTATGACTGGACTTCAAGGTTCTGGTAAAACTACAACTACAGGTAAACTTGCAACTTATCTTAAAAATAAGCAAAAAAAAGTTCTTATTGTTGCAGCCGATTTACAGCGTTTAGCTGCGGTTGAGCAACTTCGTCAAATAACCACTCAGATAGAAGTTGAGTTATATGAAGATGAAGCTACAAAAAGTCCTGTTGAAGTTGTAAAGGGAGCTCTTAAAAAAGCAAACAGTGGCATCTATGATGTTGTTCTTATAGATACGGCTGGTCGTTTAGCTATTGATGATGAACTCATGGATGAACTTGAAGCTGTTAAAAAAGTTGCAAATCCTAATGAAATCTTTTATGTAGCAGATTCAATGACTGGTCAAGATGCAGTAAAAACTGCTTCTACATTTAAAGAGAAAATTGGCATTAATGGTATTATACTTTCAAAGTATGATGGGGACTCTAAGGGTGGTGTAGCTTTAGGTCTTTCATCACAAGTTAAAGTTCCTCTTCGTTTTATCGGTAGTGGTGAGAAGATGGAAGACTTGGAAGTTTTCTTACCTGATCGTGTTGTTAATCGTCTTATGGGATTTGGTGACATTGAAGGACTTGCTGAGAAAACAGCAGGTATTATTGATGAAAAACAAGCCAAAAAACTTACTAAAAAAATTCAAAAAGGTAAGTTCAACTACAATGACTTTTTAGAACAAATGGAAAGTATGAAAAAAATGGGTAGTATGAAATCAATGATGGGCATGATTCCCGGTATGGGAAATATGTCAAAAGCTCTTAAAGATTTTGATATGGAAAATTCAAGCGAGTTAAAAAATATCAAATCTATGGTTTCATCTATGACTTTAAAAGAAAGAGAAAACCCAGATTTATTGAATAATTCTCGAAAAGGAAGAATCGCAAAAGGTTGTGGTTTAGAGACTGTAGAGATTAACCGTATGATTAAACAGTTTAAAAATGCCGGTAAAATGGCTAAGAGATTTTCTGGTAAAAATGGAATGAAAGATCTTCAATCTATGATGGGTCAAATGGGTGGAGCTGGTGGTATGGGTTCAATTCCTAGATAGTAAAAGTCATAAATTCTACATTACAATTCATTTCAAAGTTTAACTTTGAAATGAATACTGCAAAATCTAATAATTCCTCCACATATTCACTAAATATAGATAAACTATTATAAATTTTTAAAGGATAAATATGTATTGTAAAAATAGTGATGAATATGCAACAAGCGCAGTTCCAAAAACAAAAAAAGCTACTATATCTGTTTTGTCACCAAAACAAGAAAAAGATTTTTTAGTAAGAAAAATAGTTATTAAATCCGGTGGCAGTATGCCAAATCATACTAACCTGATACAGCATCAACAATATGTTTTGAATGGTGAGGCTAAAGTTATAGTTGGAGATGAAACATACCATGCAAAGATGGGTGACTTTATATATATTCCAGCAGGTGTAAATCATTATTATGAAGCTTGTTATGATGTAGAGTATCAATTCTTATGTATGATTAATACAAAAGATGACAAGATTGTTTTAGTAGATTAACTATTTAGCTTTACATTTAAGCTACGGCTCGCTATAATTCCAAATCGTTTAACTTCTGAAATAATCCCTCTGTGATTAGAAGGTATCTTGAAAACCAAGATATAAGACGCCAAACGGCGGTAAGAGGCACAATAAAACTATTTTTTATATTTTATTCTGCAAAAAACCCCACAAAATTAAATTTAGGAAATAACATGACAGTAATTAGACTTACTCGTATGGGAAGAAAAAAACAACCATTTTACAGAATCGCTGTAACAGATAGCCGTAAACGTAGAGATGGTGGTTGGATTGAACTAATTGGACATTATAACCCAATGGTAGCTGAAAAAACTTTAGTTGTTGACAACGAAAGACTTGACTACTGGTTAAGTGTTGGTGCTCAAATGAGTAGTCGTGTTAAAAAGATAACTGGACGTTAATATTATGATTTCTGAATTTGTCGCACAATTTGCAAAACTTATAGCAACCTTTCCGGATGATATAAGAGTGCAAACAAAAGAAAGCGATGATGTGACTGAAATAGTTCTCTATGCTAATCAAGCCGATGTAGGTAAATTGATTGGTAAAGAGGGCAAAATGATTGGTGCAATTAAAACTGTAATATCAGGCTGTAAAGCAAAAGATGGTGTGAGTTACCGAATTAATGTCGAACCAATTTAAAGAACAAAGACTTCATATTGCTACTATCGGCAAAACTGTTGGTATAAAAGGTGATATGAAATTTCATATAAAATGTGATTTCCCCGAACAATTTCAAAACAACTCTACATTTCTGACAAATAAAAACAGCACTATAACTCTAAGTGAAGTAAATCATGACAGAGGTATGATAAAAATAGCTGGTGTTAATACTATCGAAGATGCTAAAAAATTTACAAATTTACAACTATACACTACTAGAGAAGAGACAAGAAAAAACTGTCATTTAGAAGATGGTGAGTTTTTTTGGTTTGATATCGAAGATTGTGAAGTCTATGAAGATGGTAAACTTTTAGGTGTAGTAAATGAAGTTGAACGTATCACAGTAAGCAACTATTTAAATATAAAAACAAGTGAAAAACTGGTTAAAACAGGTTCTGCAAAGAACTTTCTGCTTCCATTTCATGAGCCGTTTATTTTAAATACTGATATAGAGAAAAAAATCATTACCGTTGATGGTGCAATGGATATTTTAGAAGCTTCATAATGACTTTCACTTTTGTAACGCTATTTAAAAATATTGTAGAAGGGTATTTTACAGACTCTATACTAAAGCGAGCAATCGAAAAAGATATTTTAAATGTTAAGTACTCAGACCCTCGGGACTTTAGTAGTAACAAACATAGTAAAGTTGATGATACAGCTGTAGGTGGTGGTGCCGGAATGGTGATGAATCCACAGCCGTTATATGACTGTTTGAATGAACTTGTAAGAGAAGATGAAAACGTTTATATAGTTTTTTTAACTCCTGTTGCAAAACAATTTACTCAAAATGACGCAAAAAGATTATCAAAAAAATCCCATATAGCTTTCGTGAGTGGAAGATATGAGGGAATTGATGAGAGAGTTATTGAAGAGTACGGTGATGAAGTTTTCTCGATAGGGGATTATATTTTAACTGGTGGAGAATTACCTTCATTAGTTATGTGTGATGCCATTTCGAGGAACGTAGAAGGTGTACTCGGAAATAGTGATTCATTAAGCGTTGAAAGCTTTGAAACACCTCTGTTAGAGGCACCTTCTTTCTCTAAACCGAAAGATTTTCAAAATTGTTCTGTCCCATCAGAATATTTAAAGGGAAATCATAGTAAAATTCGCTCACTAAAATTAGCACTGTCTGAATGTAAGACTAAATTCTTCAGACCAGAGCAGCTTTTAAAGCATAGAACAAGGAAATCTTATGAGAAATAAGTACATAGAAAACTTTGAAAAAGCACAAACAGCTGAGAAAAACCTTCCAGACTTTCGTGCTGGTGATACTGTTCGTTTAGCAGTAAATATTAAAGAGGGTGACAAAACTCGTGTACAAAACTACGAGGGTGTTTGTATAGCAAAACGTGGTCAAGGTACAGGTAAAACAATTACAATACGTAAAATTGGTGCTAACGGTGTTGGTATTGAAAGAATTTTCCCAATTTACTCTGACTCAATCGATGAGATAAAAGTTATTCGTCGCGGTCGTGTTCGTCGTGCTAAACTGTTTTATCTTCGTGATCTTGCTGGTAAAAAAGCACGTATTAAAGAACTTAGAAGAAAATAATCTTCTAAGTCTCTACCAAAAAACCTTCACAAACAAAAAATCAATAAATTTTTATAATAATAAATTATTCTAAAGATATTCTCTTTATAAATTTATTTAACTCTATTGTATTAGACTATTAATAATTTTAAAGAAAATAGATATCGTCAATTCTAGTATCAAGTGTGATTTTCACCTAATTTAACTTACCAATTTTTTACTCATTACCATTATCTCTTGTAAATTGTGTAAGCGACGCTTTTAATATGTTATATCATTTTAATGAGTTCTCCTATAACTATTTTAGCTTTTTAGTTGGGTCATTCTTGAGTAGTGTGAACTTTGATTTTTTATCTATAATGGTAATTAAAACCATATATGGTCTCTACTTACTACTATATCTATTTAAAGATTCCCAATTCTATTCTTCTTCTCTACAATATTAGGATGTTTATCTTATTATTACACGATTTATAATTGCATCACGAGAACGATAATTATTGTTTCTGTAGTGATACTTCTACATTTTATTGTCTTAGATATATATATTTTTTCACTATTATATTTGAATTGTAGTTGTTTAAATTGAAAAATATTCATTTCATAGAAAAAGTATAACAAAGCTTCTTTATGCCCTTTTTTCTAGGCTAACTATGTATAAATGATAGAAGATGCAAGTTGTTTTATAAACTAAATTTATAACATAAGTTTACATCACTCAAAACTTCTGTAAACTTCTTTCACGGATTAAGAAACTTCTAAGCAACAACCCCCTATAATTCCCATCCACAAACAAAGAGACCTTGTTTAAAAGGCCTAGAGAGACTTCGAGTTGAAGCTTTTGA
>JBLIEY010000009.1:0-30397 GCA_047633475.1 Sulfurimonas sp. | reverse complement strand
TAAGTTACTTGCAGAGGCTAAGAAAGAAGCAGGTGAGATACAACCAAGTACTCTTAAAAAAATGATAGATAAAGAAGAAGCAGTAGTCATTTTGGACATTAGAGAGAGTGAACAGCGTTCAGAAGGTGAAATATATGCTAATGAGTCCTATGCAATTACTCGTGGAAACTTAGAATTTGATATAGGAAATAAAGTTAAAGATAAAAACGCGATTATCGTTACTTACTGTCGTGGAGGCTCTCGTGGAGCTTTAGCAGCTCAAACACTGAGACATTTAGGGTATAATGCTACAAATTTAAAAGGTGGACTTAAAGGCTGGGCAAAAGCTGGATACCCTGTTGATACAGGTCTCGGAACTGTTGTTTTAAGTCAAGAAGAAGAGTAAAAGATGACTACTATTATATTTAACCATCAGCCTTATGATGGAACTGATGTCACTTGGAATGCATTGCGTTTAGCTAAAACACTTTACAAAAGTGGTGAAAGTGTAAATATTTTTTTAATGAACGATGCTGTTGATTTAGCTCGTGATAAAACAAATAAACCTGATAATTATGATTATGATTTAGTTGAAATACTAAAAAAAATGTATGAAAATGGTATAAATCTTCAAGCATGTGGCACTTGTAATGCACGCTGTGGTCTCTTTAAAAACGAACCATATTTTGATGAAAAAGTATCTTCAACCATGCAAATCTTAGCAGATTGGATAATTAGTAGTGATAAAGTAATCACTTTTTAAAAGAAATAAATATGAAAAATAAAAGTATCTTTACCATTCTTGGTGCAACAATCGGAACTTCTTTCTGTTGTATCACCCCTGTTTTAGCAGTTTTAGTAGGTTCAAGTTCACTAGCTTCTTCTTTTTCAGGGTTAGCTCCATATCATAATTACTTAGTAGTATTTACTATTTTAGTTCTTATATATGCTTGGTATGATAAGTTAAAACCCGTAAATAAAGTAGAGTGTGCAGGTCTTAAAGCTGAATACTCTTATGATAATAGTCTTGGAACTGTTTTAAAAGCAGTGGATGCACAGTAATGGCTGATAATACTCAAATAATAAACCTTTACACAGAGTTGGCAGAAAATCCTCACAATGATTTTGGATGGGACAAAGGGCTAAAAAATGCAAAAGCACATGACTACAAACAAGAGTGGATAGAAAAAATTCCTGCTCAAGTCTGGGAATTTTGTGCAGCTGTAGGAAATCCATTTAATTCAGTTGATATTAAAAAGGGCTATACTGTTTTGGACTTAGGATGTGGAGTAGGTGTGGATGTGTTAGTTGCATCACTACTAACTGGTGACACTGGAAAAGTTATTGGTGTAGATATTACACCTAAAATGGTTGAAATGGCTCAAAAACATGCTGATTTAGTTGGTTGTAAAAATGTGACTATTTTAGAGAGTATCTTTGATAGAATTGATATAGAAGATGACTCAGTAGATGTAGTTATTTCAAATGGTGCTATCAATCTTACTTCATGCAAAGAGTCTGTTTTTACTGAAATTTATCGTGTATTAAAGCCAAACGGTACAATCTCTTTTGCAGATATAATAGATATTAGTGAACCAAGTAGTGAGTGTTCTTCAATAGAAAATACTTCATGCTCTTCTGGTGAAGATGATTGGGCAAATTATGTAGCTGGAACTATGAGAGAGAGTAAACTCATAGAACTAATTCAAAAGGCTGGGTTTAAAAATGTTGAGTGTAATGGACATACTCATTACACAACAGCAAAGAGCACAAGAGGTGCTACATTTATGGCAACCAAAATAGCTTCACAAGAGCTACGAGAGAGTCATTGGAATAATATATTTCAAAATGCTGATTATACTCAAGTACTTTGGCATCAAAGTTCACCACAAAAATCTGTAGTGCTTATAAAAAAATATGCAAAAAATGATGCTAATATAATTGATGTAGGTTGTGGAGCGTCATATCTTGTGGATACTTTACTCAATGATGGATATAAAAATATCACTCTCCTTGATACAGCAAAAACTTCGCTTGATATAGTACACTCAAGAATAAATAATGAGAAAGTGCAATTTACTTGTAATGATATATTAAATTTTAAAACAGACAAGAAGTTTGATATATGGCACGATAGAGCAGTTTTTCATTTTTTACTTTCTAAAAAAGAGCGAGAGAAATATTTTAATGTATTAGATAATTCGCTTGAATCTAAAGGTATAGCTATTATTAGTACATTTAAGGTAGATGGTCCAATTCAGTGTGCGGGATTAGATATTGTACAATATAACCATAAAAAAATGTCGGATGAACTTCCATCAAGTTTGACCCTTATTCAAAGCGAAGATTATACACATATTACCCCAAAAGAGAGCTCACAGGAGTATATATATTTTGTAATTGAAAAAAGATAATACTTTATCATACAATTTTAGGAATTACTCGATACTGACACAGATTATTGAACACTACCTCTATTTTGAATTTTATGTTCAGATTCATCTGAATGTCCATCTATAAAAACTTTAATTTTATTATTAATATCGACAGTTTCTATTTCATATATTACATATTTATTTTGTTTAACTAAAACATTAATTATTTTATTACCTGACATATCTTTGTCATTAATAATAATGTTGCTGATAGATTTAACTATCTTTATTTTTTCCATAAAGTATCTAGTCCTTAGTTTTCATAACGTTTAAATAGAGCCAATAAGTGACCGCTAAGACATTTATTGGTTACAAAGTTTTGTTATACATTCTTTAATATTAAATATACAAATGCTCCGATACCACTAAAAAATGATAAAAAAACAATAAGTAAACTCCATCTTAATAAATTGTGAGATAAAGAACGGTACTCAATTTTTTGTATATTTGCCAATAAAATATATAAAGCAATACTTAAAAAAACTATAACTAAAAAAAAGCTTATAACTGCAAAGACGACACTGACTTTTGAAATAGATAATTGCGATAAATTACCAAGGAAAGAAGCTGTTAATGCAATAATACCAACAGATAAAGCGGAAAAATGCTTTAAAAGGTCTATTGTGATTTTACGTTTTTCATAACCAGGCATTATATCTTTCATTTTCTTATTCCTTCTTTGTATAACGTTTGTCGTGAGCAATACTAAACCGCTTTAGGTTTAGTATTGCGCTCCTCGTATTTGTTAGCTATTATCAGCATGAACAATAAACCTTGTCCTCTCATATAATTCATCAAATGTTATAATTTCGACATCTTTTAAACTGCTACGATACAATTCAAATGAACGCAATTTTTCTTTGTTAACACCATATTCCGCAACAAATTCTTGTAAGTTTCCGATAACTATAAATGCTTTTGGTTTGTAGTTAAAAACTTCTTCTCCGGTTGGGTCTCCATCTTTAGTAACTGGCATTATCTGGTCATATAGGTTTTTTGATGCCGAAGCTATTGTTCCCTGTACTTGTGAGACAGCACCAACTAATTCTCTTGAAGGTGGCCAACAACCGGGTCTATAACTTGAATTATCAAGTAGTAGAGTTTCATGTGTCTTAATTTCAACAAAACATAATGAACTGATTATCCCTTTGGTCATCATTAATGCATCCGCGCGTTTTCCTTTTGTTAATAAGTCATTACCTTGTACAATTTGTTCAAGTTTTTTATTTTCAAAACCAGTTACAAAAATATAATTAAGTCCGTAACCAAATATCCATTTGTTTTTGTCAAAGTACTTTTGCCATAAATCCTCTTTTCCCCTACAGTTTTTTTGTTTCATTGCTAAAGTAAAATAGTCAGGTTCATCAAGGAGTTTTGAAAAAGCTTCAAGTTGCTTCTTTCGATAACCTAAAGCAACAACGTCTTCATTTGTTACTTCAGTACGAAAAGCCTCTACAAATAAATTTTGGTTTTCTTTTAGTAGGCTTTTTGCTTGTTTTTGTGATAAGATTATTTTTCTTAGTTCTTCATCTGCTATATTGGCATTCCCAGCATTTTCAAATTGATAATTTGAAATATTGTGAAAAAACTCTATTATTTGACCGATTTCTGAACCCACGAATGAGAAGTATGTTTTATGTGGCGTGCCTTTGCTTGGATTAAAGCTTTGAATTGTTACTACTGAAATTCCTCTAGAATCCTCAAAAAATTTGGCAATTATTTCTTTTCTGCCACCTTCTGTTATTCTAATTACTATTTCATCTTTTTCTTTGGCGTACATAAAGCCTTCATCAAGGTCAAATACCTTTGAAGCATGTCGTAGTTTCTTAGCATCTTGAACAATTATCCTACGACTCATATATGTTTTTCCTGAAACTTTATTAAGATGGTAAGTAAGTTCGTCTGACATTCTTTCCTCACATTTGTAGTAAATTAATTTAGTAGCTAACTATTTATTCAAGATCATTATATATAGAATAACCTTAGAACAGATAAATAACTATCATGGTTTATGATTGTTATTATACGTATTTATGTAAAAGCATGACAGTTTGTTATACTCTTATACTCTTTTAAACATTTAACCTATTATTCTTAAATATATAGTGATTGTTAATTGGCTCACAGACAAATAACAGCCTCAGATGAGTGTTAATTGTTCATAAATCTACATAACACTCATGATGATACTTAAGCCAAAGGTTGAAATATGGAAGTTAAAATAAATTTAAATCTTCCTCAAAATCTTATCGAGAATACCAGTAGGAAGAACTCTTTTAAATCCACCCATTAGATGCGTAGCTAAAGTGTTATAGTATCTTGGTTGTGGTTTTTTAGCCTCAAGAGCGTGGACTATGTTTTTTATGACAACATCTGAGCCTTTTGTAAAAGGGTCGTTCTCTTTTTCTTTTACAGTTAGTAGCTCTTCATTGTATTCTCTCTCAAAAATACTACCTTTAGATGTCACGTTTTTTTTAAACATCTTAATAGCATTTTTTCTAAAATCTGAACTAACTGGCCCTGTGTTTATAGTACAAACATGAATGTCTGTTTCCATAAGTTCTAAGCGTAGAGTGTCACATAAACCTTCGATAGCATATTTTGAAGCGTTATATGCTCCACGAAAACGAAGGGAAATGATTCCTAAAACCGAAGAGTGTTGGATAATTCTTCCGTGACCTTGTTTACGCATAATTTTAAGGGCTTGATGTGTGACTTCGTGAAGTCCAAAAAAGTTAGTCTCAAACTGCTCTCTTAGAACATCTGTAGTTATATCTTCAACAGCTCCGGGCTGTCCATATCCAGCATTGTTAAAAACTGCATAAAGCTCGGCTCCGTCTTTTGTGATTGTGTTTAAAACTTCTGTAATGGCATCTGCTGAAGTAACATCAAGTAAAAAAGTCTCTAAGCCTTCATCCTGAAGTCTTTTTACATCAACTTCATCTCTAGCAGATGCATAGACTTTATAGCCGTTGTTGTGAAGGTAGTGTGCAGTGTCGTATCCTATACCGCTAGAACAACCTGTTATGAGTATATTTTTCACGAATTCATTATCTCGTAAGGTCTTCTTATCTCTCGAATCACTTCATCAACACTCATATTGCGTGACTTTCTAAAAAACTCTTTTCCATCAAGAAAGATTAATACTGTAGGTATTGCAAATACACTAAAATGCGGAGCAATCTCTTCATTTACAGATATATCTACACTCTCTACTTTAAAGTCAGCAAAGTTAGCATCTAGTGCTTCTAGGAGTTTAGGTTTTAGTGCGTGACATACATTACAACTAGGTGCTGAGAAATATACCAGAACTGCCATATTATTTTTTATTGTATTATTTATATTTTCAATTGTTTGCATGAAAGAATTATACACTATTTGATATAATCCAATTATGAGTTCAATAATATTTTCAATTATCGGTATTTATATTTTTATTATCATAGGATTTATCGCAAAGATGAGTTTTAAAGATCAGATTGATGATAAAACTATTACACTTATCAATGTTTACTTTTTACAAGTTTTTTTAACTTTTTGGGGGCTTCTTCTTCGCCCAATTGACATAACACTTTTGTATGCTCCAAGCATCTACCTAGCAATTGTTTTAGTTCTTTTAGTAATATCTATTTTAGTTTCTAAAAAACTTTTTGAATCTCCAAAAGAGCATTCAATCGCTACAGTTATTGCTATCATTGGAAATACTGGGAACCTTGGCATCCCTATAAACATAGCCATCTTTGGTGAAGAGTCCATTCCTTATACTACAGTTGTAAACCTTGTAAATGTTTTTATAGTTTATACTATCGGAGTATTTTACTACTCAAGGGGAAGTTCAGATACTAAAACATCTCTAAAAAATATTGTAAAACTTCCAATTCTTTGGGCAGCAATGCTCGCTATTACACTTAGCATCTACGGATATAGACCTTCAGGTGTAGTTTTAAATACTCTAATGATGGGGGCTTATGCATCTATGACTATGCAGTTGCTTCTTTTTGGCATCTACTTATATGGAACAAAGATTCAAGAAGTAAGTAAGACCTTAGTTGTTTGGGTTTTATCATTAAAATTTATTTTACTTCCTGCCATCGCTTTTTTAGCTCTTTCAACTATAGAGTTAGATTCGATGATAAAAGGAATTATTTTTATAGAACTTATGATGCCACTTGCAGTTACAAATGTAAATATTGCTTCTCTATACAACTGTAATCCAAGAGTTGTAACTGCTTTAGTATTTGTATCTTCGATTTTGTTTTTGGGAGTGATATTTGTAGCGGTTAAAGTTTTAGAGTATTTGTAGAGTTTTGAGTGTGGTTTATGTCCACACTCAAACAATTAGCCTTAGTCGCTAATTAAAATGACATATCAAGTTCTTGCTTAGAGTAGTTTTTAACAGTACTCTCAAAGAAATTTGATCTAGTCTCATTAAGCTCTGAATAACTTTTAAATATTTTTACTAGTCCATCATTGGCATTAGCTTTTATATCATGTTCTATACCTAATTCTCTCAATCTGTTAGATACGATCCAGTCCATAAAGTTATCTATACTTGAGTGAGTAAAACCTAAAACACCCTCACATGAATATTTTAGAAAACTTTTCTCTTCTTCGCCTGATTCTACAATAAGTGCTTTGGCCATCTTATCTAGTTGGGCTTTATTGAGTTTACAGTCTTCTATTATATGATTGTAGATATTTACATATAAAGGCAAGTGAGAGCCTAACTCATTTCTACTAATCTCTGTAATCATAGATGCTGAACCTTTCATAGAGTTACCTAGAGCCCAGATAGGTAAAAAACCTGCTGGAAAACTAACGCCCTCTAAACATAAGTTAGCAATAGCTACTAAAGCTTTATCAGTATCTGTAACCACATTTTCTGAATCAAAAGCAGAGTATCTACCATTTATCATATCAGCTAGTTTTATTAGTTCAGGGTCCGTTTTAAATAACTCATAAATCACTTCACTACCTAAAATATCATCACCTATAAAAGCATAACTATATGAGTGTAAAGCTTCTTCTGCAGCTTGAAATGCTATACAAGCATTAGCGATTGGGTCTGTTATAATAGGATTAATATTATCCATAATCCTATTTGTAACTATTGAATCATTAAAGATTAATTTTCCAAATACTAACTCATACATTCTGTACTCAGCAGGGTTTAAATCTTTAACTGCTTTCTTGTCTTCAGTAATATTAACAGTTGCTGGATTCCAAAATCTAGCTATTTGACCTTCAAATATTGTCTTATATACTGTTCTACTTGGACTAACAAAGTTAGCAATCCCAGTTGGATTTCCGTTAACAATCGAGTTTATAGTTTCTGTTGACTGTGGGTTGTATATTTTTTTATTCATTTTTTTTCCATAGTATTAATTTTTCGTATTTTTCAGTCATCTCTATTGTTTAAGTAGCTAACCAAAAGCATTTTGTAAATTCTAGCAAAATAAAGCATATAAACATGTAAATTTATTTTCGTAATTTATACTAATACTATTCTACTTATTTTTCATTATCTGACGAGTTGCTTCTATTATTTGACAACTACTTTATTATAATGCTCCTTAAAATTATCCATATATAAGCTAACCAAAATTCTAGCTCATAGTATAACTCTCATTTATCTAGCATAAGCTTATAAGGTTTTCTATCACTTCTCTTTTAATAATCTAACAATAAAGCAAGCACCTTTATCGTTATTTTTTACATCAAGAGTACCATTGAGGTGATTTTCTATAATTACCTTGCTCATATATAGGCCTAATCCTGTTCCGTTTAAATCACCCTTTGTTGAGAAGTAAGGGTCAAATACTTTATCTAATATATTAGCATCTATCCCACCGCCGTTATCACATATTTCAGTATTAACATATTTGTCATCTTCATAGACTCTAACATTTATAGTAGGATTTTCAATCTTGTTTGATACTAAGGCATCTTTAGCGTTTGTAATGATATTAACGAAGACTTGCATTAACTCTCTTTCAAAAGCATTCACTTGTGTTTGTGTCTCAAAAGTTGTCTTTAGTTCTATACTATGGCTTCTAAGACTATCTTGTACAATTGATAAAGTTTTTTCATATATATCTTTGATATTAACTTTGGATATTTCTTTATCTGGTTTAAAGAAGTTTCTAAAGTCATCTATAGTTTGGGATAGATGCTCTGTTTGTTCAGAAATATTATTTGCATATTTTTCTGATGCACTCATGCTAAAATCATCTAGGGCAATATCTAAGAGCATATTGTTAGCATCCATTGATATAGTAGAAAGAGGTTGTCTCCATTGATGAGCTATCATACTTATCATCTCGCCCATTATTGCATGACGTGATTGCTTTATTAGAATCTCGTCTTTTTGTTTTAATTCTGTAATATCCATCGCCGATGATATAATTGTGCGTTTGCCATTTATCAATCCAAGTGGTGCTGAGCTGAACTTCCAAGTCAATAAATCTCTATTTTTATTTAAAAAAGTAAGCTCACTTCCCTTTGTTTTTTTAGTAAGTTTATAAAGCGCAGGTATATGTTCTTTAAGTGAAATTATACTTTCTTCATCATCATATATAAGATCAACTAAATCATTAATAGTAGGTACATCTTCTAATGAAAAACCTGTAGAGTCAACCCATGCTTTATTAAGCATAAGTATTTTTCCATCTTCTTGATGCAAAAATATAGGATTTGGTGCATCTTGAATGATAGTTTCTAGTTCTTGTTTTTTATGTTTAAGTAGTTTTAAATTTTCTTGTTGCTCCGTAATATCTTGTACAGTACCTATGGTATGCAAATATTTATTATTATTGTCATAAAAATGTTCTGCATGTTCAATTACATACTTAATTCGTCCATCAGAAAATTCTAATCGATGTTTCAAAGTATATTCAGTATGCTCATTTATACTTTTTTGAAAAATAGGAAGCATTAGCGAGCGATCATTTGGATGCACAATACTTATGAATTGTTTAGTCGTCACATCACGACTAGGGTCTACTTCAAAAATACGATATGACTCATCTGAGCAGATTAATGTTTCATCATCAGATTTTTTTTCCCAACTTCCAAGTTTAGCTTGACTTTGAGCTTTATTAAGTATGAAATTTTTTCTTTTTAACATATCTTTATAAGATTCTTCAATCATTTTATTTTTTTTGCGAATTTTAAATTCTCGTAGAATAAATATCATTATAAGAATTATCATGATAAAAATCATTGGTAAAAGTACTATTTTGTACTGTTGGAAAAAATCATTTGGTTTGTTAATGTAACTAATGCTTAAAGAAGTTTGAGGTTCTTCTAAGGAAAATTTCTGCATTAATGTGTAGTCAAGGATAAGCCCATCTTTGCCTATATTAGACTCAATTGATATATCATTAGCCTCTGAATTTTGCAAAACTCTCAATGCTAAATCACCTGCAATTTTACCTTGATTGTACCCAGTAGTAATCACGCCACCGACAATACCTTTACCTAAAAAGAAATCCCATGACCCAAAGATAGGAATTTTTTCACCAAAAATATTTTTAACGATACCAATAGCTTTATCATAATTAAAAAAATTGCCTTTTTTATCTCTGTTAAAAGCCAATGCATACGCAATTAAGTTATCTTCATTTTCTTTAATAAACTGTGCTAATTTAGCTTCTTCAAAATCCCAAAAATAATAAAACTCTAATTTATCCTTGAATCTTTTTTCTACAACTTTAACCTCAGAGAGTATATTCTTAGCAGTAAGAGTATTATCTAATACAATCATAACTTTTTTACGTTTTGGAAAAAGATTCATCGCTACCGTTAATGTTCCATCATAATCAACCATCTCTTTGACCCCTGTGACATGAGGTAAATTTGAGGCTAATTCTGGTGTGAAATTATTAACAGCGGTAAAAATAACAGGAGTATTTGAAAAAAGTTTATCTTGGTATTTATTAATAAAAGATAGCGCTTTATTATCAGAAACTATTATGGCATCAAAATGATTACTGCTATGTTTTAAAGTGAAATAATGAAATGTTGTCTCTATAAATGATTTTTCAAGATGCCTTTTTGAATCTAGATATTCAAAATAAATATTTATTGTCTCTTTTGAATTTTCAAATGATTTCATAATACCATTTGAAATGTTATCTGTCCATTGCAAGCCATGGTGATAAGAATGAAGTACAAGTACATTTTTTTCTGCAAAAAGCATTGTATTCAAGAAAAGTAACATTAGCAGTATAAACTTTATTTTTCGAAACATTTTTACCCTTTTAGAAACATAAAAAAGATTTAAACTCTCGGTAATAGTATAGCTTAAATAGGGAGTAGAGCATATAAGCTTTTATTTTTATGTCATTATCTATGTAATATTTTGCAAAAAGTAGTTCCAGTGTTAAGTTATTTAATAGTCTTAGTTATTTTCCCTAATTCTTGCACATAATATTTCAATAATACCTCTAGCTACATTAGGATATTCTCCAATTAGATTATAAATTACCGTACTGCTTATTTTAAAAACAAGACTATCTTCTATTGTTTTAATAGTTGCACTTCTGGGTTCTGGATCTAATGCGGCAAGCTCACCGAATATACTTCCTTTTCCTAAGCTTGTTAAAGTTTTACCATCAACAATAACATCAACCTTCCCTCTAACAAGGATATACATTGATGTACCAAGTTCTCCTTGTTTTATGATGGTACTATCCTTTGCATATTCCACCTCAGTTAATTTCGTCGCTACTAATAATAAATCATTTTCTGATATTTTAGAAAATATATTTATAGATTTTAATATAATAACTCTCTCTATTGTCAATAGCATCTATCATCCTTTTTGTAATTGCATTATAGTCCAAATTGATGTTTCTTTAATATCATTATTTTCATTATTAAGAAGTTCTTCAATTTTTTCTAAATATATTTTATTTCTATTTTTTCCAATTTCAAAGATTAAAGAAAGTCTTAAAATTAGTGCAAAACTATCGTCTATTAATAGCTTGTTTATTAATTGTGATTCATCTGTATGTGGAGTGTATAAATAATTTAAAAACTTTTTCTCTACAGCAATATCTTCGAGAATTGGTAGTACCATTTTTTTAGTATTTTTATCTAAAATATTATCAATTACTTCAACTGTATATGCCCGAGAATCTTTTGAATCACTTTTATAGTTGATGCTAGCTTTTAAAATCATTTCTTTTGGATGGGTAAAACCTAAAATAAAAAATATATTTTCAATTTTTTTAGATATTAGTTCATTTACTACAAGGCAACTATTGGGAAAAGTTTCTTCATTTAATAAACTAGATATATCTAAATAAAAGAGTGTTTTATCAACCTCAGATGATATTAATTTTTCAAGTAAATTTTTGTTACTCGTTAAATAATTATTATTAAAAAGTCTTTGAAGTATTTCATCACAAAATAAAGGCTCGTTTGTATATTGTAGTAAAAAATTATGGGCTTCATCACTCTTCATTTTTGAAAATACTTTTACTAATGCTAACTTATTCTTTAGATGCTTTGTCTCTTTAAAATATTTTGACAACTCATTAAATATTCCAGATTCAAACTTTATTAGAGAGCCAACTGTTGTATTCCTATATTCATCAGATTCTAAATTTATTAATATATCAGGAATAAGTTTTTTAATTTTTAAATTTCCAACTATTGTTATCGTGATTGATTTTATTTCATAGTCGTCATAATGCAATAATTCTTTTAATTGTTTATAGAAACTTGCTACATTCATATTTGATAAAATATTTAATGCTAGCATTTTCTCTGTTTTGATCTTAGAAGCCAAAAGCTTATTTAATACTTCACCACCAATCAAAATACCATCTATTCCACCAAACTGAATTAAACCAACAATTGCCCCTTCTTGAATTTGATGATTATCATTATGAATATATTGTGAAAGTTTTTCTATGGCATCTAAGGCATCTAGCTTAGAGTATAATTTCAATGACCTGCTTAATACTTCCGGATTCTGTTCTATCTCTATTGCTAAACTTAGATCATTACATAAATTATCTTTTTCTAATTTGTCTAAATATTGCAAAACACTAAGTCTAACTTTTACACTATTATGTGAGAGTAAAGTTTTAAAAATAGCATCTATATCTTTATGTTTTATTTTTACAAGTGCATCTAGGCAGTAAATTACTTCAAGCTCATTACTACTTTTTACTCCATTTGTAAAAACCCTTATATCAATATCATCAAGAGCAAATTCGCCTTGAAAAACTTCTCTTTGGTTTAATAGTTTATCCAGTGAAAGTACGTAGTGCTCTTTTAACATCTTGCCTAAAGCCATCCAGACTATTGATGTAAATATAATTATAAAATATACTAATTCAAGACCTTCAAAGATAGAAATACCTAGAAGTATTAAACCTGTTAAACCCATTGCTACAGGTTCTATAATTGTTTCTCTAAATGCCATAACTTTCATTCTTTGGCTAGAAGGTATGGACTGATATAAAACTTTAAATGTAGGGCTGAGTATGGATATATCTAAAACCTCATCCAACAATTTAATAAGCACAAGAATTATAAAAGCAATTCCCAACGAAAACATAGTTGTTACATAAAGTGAAGAAATCCCGATTAAGCCAAGGAGAGGAATTGCCAGTATTCCAAATATTACACCATATCTACTAAGCATTGCACCAGCAATAAACAAGCTTGAAAACAGATTTACTATATTTAAAACAGCATAAAAAACACCAAAGAAACTTGCCAACTCTTTTTCGTTTGTGAACTTTGCTTCAACATAGTAGTAAAATAAATAATCTATAAAGTAAAAAACAAAAAATGATAAAGCTGAAATGACAAAAAATAAAACATAGTACTTATTTCTAAACATTGCTTTGTATGATAGAGTACTATCCTCTAAATCTTCTTCAACTTTTTCTTCTTTAAATCTATGTGCATATCTATTTAAAATATAATTCAAAAGAGTAAATGAAATAGCCAAAGCAATAACCGAAATAAATAATAAATCAATAGTACCCATGTAATTAAGAATCATACTTATGGACAAACCACCTAAAATACCAGCTAAAATCTCTCCTGACATCAAGAGGGCAAAAAGTCTTTTACCCTGTCTGATATTAAATATCATCCCAGCTAAGATTCCAAATTCCATACCTATAAACATCCACACTAGGTCTTTAGATACCATAATACCCATATATGAGAACTCAGAGTTATTAAATTTAATCAATATTAAAAAGAAAGATATTACAAATATTACAAATAGCATTGTAATGCGTAGTAGTTTTGTAATGCTTATACTATCTTCTAATTTAGTGTAAAAGTACCCTGATATAACTGAAATAAATGCAGTTAAAATATAAACATATGGAAGTGTTGTTATGTCATATTTCATTAAAAAAAGAGTATTTGCCGTTGCTTCAAATAAAACTAAGGCAATACCATTTAAGAAAGAATGTAAAAAAAGCAATACAAGAGGTAAAAATTCATCTTGCTCAATAGATTTAAAAGCTTTTAAAAATCTCAAAATATCTTCCTCTATAAACTAAAGTAACTATCCTAAATCAGATAATTTTTCATAAGCAATTTTACGAATCCAGTCGTTAAACTTTATATCATTTTTCATACAGTATTTTGCAAACACCTGAAACTCTTTAGGAGTAAGCATCAACTCTACTTCAAGAAGTTTTTCATTTTGCTTTGTTAATTCTTCTATGCTTTTAAACTCATTCATGATGAACAACTTAGTTTTATATTTTTTGATTTTAGAGGTGCTGTTTTTGCTAAATGTTCTAACTCTGGATGTTCTTTAAATGGACTGTGAGCAACTACTAATAGTTCATCTATCATAGAAAACTCTCCCTGCTCTGCTTTTTCTATAGCCTCTTGCAAGATGTGATTCTTTAAGATGTATTTTGGATTAACTCCTTGCATCTGAGTATGTCTTTCTTGTGTTGATAAATTCTCTATTTGAAGTCTTATATCATACGCATCTAGCCACTCACTAAGTGGAGTCTGAAAAACTGCCATCTCTAAGATACTTTTTTTATCTCCATCATAAGAAGAGAGTGTTCTAAAAAACTTTGTATAGTCAATAGTTGCACTCTCTAAAGAACCAAGCATCCATTTAAATAGTTCTATATCTTTTTCATCTTCAACTACTAGTCCCATTTTTTTATACATAATGCCTAAATAATGCTCTTCATAAACAGAACCGAAAATTTTGTCTAAAATTTCTAAAGCTCTATCATGATTTACTATAGGTGATATTGCAACTGCAAGTTGTTGTAAGTTCCAATGAGCAATGCCTGGTTGATTTTTAAAACTATAACGACCATCTACATCTGTGTGATTACAGATATATCCAGCTTCATAGTCATCCAAAAAGGCAAAAGGTCCGTAGTCTATGGTTCTTCCGTCTATGGACATATTATCAGTGTTCATTACTCCATGATTAAAACCTACGCTTTGCCACTTAGCAATGGTTATAGCTGTATTTTTTACTATTTCTTCATACATTTTTATGTACATTCCCTCTACATCTTTTAAATGTGGAAATGATTCTTCTATGACATAATCTGCTAGTTTTTGAAGTTTGTCATTCTCACCTTTGGCATTGAAGTATTCAAATGTACCAAAGCGAACCCAAGTTGGAGATAAACGAAGAACTATAGCGCCCTTCTCCCATTTCTCCCTCGCTACATCAGTTTCACTTCCTATAAGAGCTAAAGCACGAGAAGTTGAGATAGCAAGTCCATGCATCGCCTCTGACATAAGATACTCACGGATGGATGAGCGAAGAACTGCTCTGCCATCACCTTGACGAGAATATAGTGTCAAACCAGCACCTTTTACTTGTAAATTTTGCCCATTTACTTTTCCTAGGTTTATAGCTCTTCCATCTCCAAGACGTGGAACAAAATAACCAAACTGATGTCCGGCATAACACATTGCAAAAGGATGTGAACCCTCTAGTTTATGAGAGCCATTGACAATTTCAACTATTTTTTCATCTTTACTTATATCATCTTCAATGCCTAAAAGTTTAGCAGCATCTCTAGATGTTGAAATAAGAAAAGGTTTTTCAAGTGGTGTCGGTTCTACCTTATCAAAAAATATAGAGTCTAAATTTAAATAAGGTGAAGTTAATTTTAATTGTGAAAATTTCATACTTAGTTTTTAACATTAGAGATATTAAAAGAGCCTAGTAAAATAATTACAAGATTTTTTTTAGAGTAATCTTTAAGACTAATTTATTAAACTTACTCTATGAATAAATCAATACAGATGGTATTTGAGTACCACGAAACAACTAAACATGCACAACATAAATATGCCCGTTCTCTTGGTTATATGGACTGGAGCACTCAACCAGACCCATTTAGAGTTTATAATGGAGCTGAAAATATAGCACTTCCTTTAGCTATACAAAACTCAACTCCTCCCTATAATCTATTAGATACCAATCTCCCATCTGCTCCACTTATGAAAGAATCATTATCACAACTTTTACAATTTTCAATGGGGCTTGCTGCTTGGAAAGTATCTGGCGAATCATCTTGGGCAGTTAGATGCAATGCATCTAGTGGAAATTTACATCCAACAGAGTCGTATCTAATTTTACCTCCTATATTAAAAGAACAAGATAACAAAACTAGCATCTATCACTATGCTCCAAAAAATCATTCTCTGGAGTGTTTGGCAAGTTTTCAAACTTCCTTTTGGGACAAACTACCTAAAGATAGTTTTTTAGTTGGACTATCTAGCATCTCCTGGCGTGAGGTATGGAAATATGGGGAGCGTGCGTTTCGTTACACTCAACTAGACGCAGGGCATGCATGGCAATCTTTTGTCATTTCAGCGAAGATGTTAGGATGGAAGATAACAAGACTTGACTCTGTAAGTGACGATGAAATATCAACCCTATTAGGCTTAAACCAAGAAAAAAGATTTTTTGAAGATGAAAACCCGGATATGCTTCTTGTAATATCTAAAGAGGATGTAAAGCCAAATATTCCTATCCAAGCACTTATAGAAAATGTGCCTCAACTCTTTGATGGCATAGCAAATAAACTAAGCAGATCAATGCAAAAATGGGATATTATTCCTGCAATAGAAGATGCAACTTCGGCTGTACAAATTCCTCAAAAAGTAGTTCTAAAAAGCAATATAACAAGAACTCCAAGTCAAGAATCAAAAGAAGTTGTTTTAAAGAGAAGAAGTGTTCATGTTATGCAAAAAGATCAATCTAGTATAACTAAAGAGCAGTTTCATAATATACTTGCAAGTGTATCAGACTCACAAGATGCAAAAGAAAATTCTGCTCATTTAGCAATCTTTGTACATCAGGTTGAAGAATATGAATCTGGTTTATATATATTAGTGAGAAACTTTAGAGATAAAGAGGATTTAGTAAAAGAGATGGATGCTAAATTTCTTTGGAAGCCTACAGACTTTGAGCATCTGTACTTGCTTAAGACAGAAGATTTAACTTCTGCATCTAAAGCAATAAGTTGTTCTCAAGATATTGCAAGTGATGGATCATTTAGTCTTGGAATGTTATGTAACTTTTCAAATGAAATCCAAGAATATGGAGCACATAGATATAAAGAGTTATATTGGGAATGTGGAGCCATTGGTCAGCAACTCTATCTTGAAGCAACTTCTATGGGTTTATCTGGAACAGGAATTGGGTGTTTTTTAGATGATGATATGCATAAACTTTTAGGTCTAAAAAACAATAGTTTTCAAATCTTGTATCATTTTACAGTAGGAAGAGGTTACGTAGATAGTCGAATAATAACGAGACCGGCTTATGACTAAAGAGGAAGAATCTCTTTAGCATAAACTTCGTTGATTACTTGTGCTAAACCAGCATAGATTGCAGATGCCCCACAAATAATACCTTCATATCCAGCTATCATTTTAATAGTGTGACTATGCGTTGCATCTCCGATTGCTAGTAGAAAAAATAGAATCGTTAAAGAAGCAAATACAAACTGTAAGGCTCTTGACAACTTTAATGTAGCAATAAACATAACGCCTGTAAACAATCCCCACATTACTAAAAATGCAACCATTGCAGAGTTTTCTGGTGCTACTCCAAGACCAAGTTTTGGAAGAAGAATCAAACCAACTAAAGTAAGCCAGAAAAAACCATACGAGATAAAAGCAGTGGTTGCAAAAGTATTTCCTTTTTTCCACTCCATAATTCCAGCGATTATTTGTGCTGAACCACCATAGAAAATTCCCATTGCAAGAATCATTGTGCCCAATGTGAAAAGTCCGGTGTTGTGTAGGTTAAGTAAAACTGTTGTCATACCAAATCCCATTAAACCTAATGGTGCAGGATTTGCAGTTAAATCTTGTTGTACTATTTCTTGTATAGCTGTGTTGTTGCTCATAAAAATTTCCCCTCTATTTTTAAAGTGTTTAATTGATTGTTTTTGTATTACTTGACGTTTGTTGTCAACAAAGATAAAAGAGACCGAGAAGATAAAATATGCATTAAATTCCCGGTCTTAAAAAATTACTATTTTATTTTTTCTATAATAGAATCTACTGAAAAACCAAACTTCTCAAAAAGTTGACCAGCCGGAGCAGATGCACCAAAAGTATCCATACCAATAACTGTATCAGCAAATCTATACCACTCTAAACCACGAGCAGCTTCTATAGCTACAGTTTTCGTTCCCTCTTTTATAATAGAAGAGATATAAGAAGCATCTTGTTCGATGAAAAGATCATAACAAGGGACAGATACAACGTTAGCTGCAACACCTTTAGCGTTTAGTGTCTCTTTTACTTTTAGAGCAAGTTCTACTTCAGAACCACTAGCCATTACAGTAATTGTAGCATTCTCATCTGATGAGAGTAAATAACCACCTTTAGAAATCTCACCAGCCACAGGAGTTGGTAAAATCGCTAAATTTTGACGAGAACATACAAATGCTGATGGAGATTTACTCATCTCTAATGCTACTTTCCAAGCTACTATATTTTCAGCACCATCGGCCGGTCTCCAAACATAAAAGTTTGGAAGTGAACGAAACTGTGAAAGATGCTCAATAGGTTGGTGAGTTGGACCATCTTCGCCCACACCAATACTATCGTGAGTCCAAATAAAGAACTGCTGGATGCCAGTAAGTGCTGCGATTCTTGCCGCTGGTTTTAAGTAGTCTGAGAAAACAAAGAATGTTGCAGAGAAAGGCATAAGTGGTCCATAAAGAGCCATTGCATTTACAATAGATGCCATTGCGTGTTCACGAATACCAAAGTAAATATTTCTACCCTTTGGATAAACACCCATGTCATTAAGATTTGTTTTGTTAGATGGACTAAGGTCAGCAGAACCACCTAAAAAGCTTGGAACACCTTTAGCAATAGCGTTCATAATTTTTCCATTTGTTGAACGAGTTGCTTCTGCTTTGCCAAACACAGGGTAATCAATAGAAGAAAAATCATGATTTTGTAATGCACTTAAAGCTTCATTTTGTTCCATTAATGGCATTGTCTTTTGAGAATGAATCCATTCACGTTCAAGTAAATCACCTTTTTCTACAGCACATCTAAATCTAGCCATTACATCTTCATCAACAAAGAATTTCATCTGAGGATCAAAGCCTGCATCAGTTTTAGCCTGTGCGATAACCTCATCACCAAGTGGAGCACCGTGAGCATGATGTGAACCTGCTAACTTACCAGCACCTTTTGCGATGATAGTGTTAGCAATAATAATAGTCGGTTTAGTATTTGACTTTGCAGTAGTAATAGAAGCGTCTATCTCATCAAAGTTGTGACCATCACACTCTAAAACATCCCAACCCTGAGATTCAAATCTACCTCTAATATTTTCACTAATACTTAAATCTGTTGAACCTTCAATAGTAATACGATTTGAATCGTAGATAAGAATTAAGTTGTCAAGTTTATTGTGTCCTGCGAGAGAACAAGCTTCATAAGAGATACCTTCTTCTAAATCGCCATCACCACATAAACAATAAACATTATGGTCAATTAACTTTCCTGCCTCAGAATTAACCTGAGCACCAACAAATTTTGAAGCCATAGAAAAACCAACTGCATTAGCAATACCTTGACCTAAAGGACCAGTAGTAATCTCAATACCAGCAGTATGTCCATACTCTGGATGTCCAGGAGTTTTAGAGTCAAGTTGACGGAAGTTTTTTAAATCTTCTACTTTAAGACCATATCCCCAAAGATAGTAAAGTGAGTAGATAAGACCTGTTGCGTGACCACCTGAAAAAACAAGTCTGTCACGGTTTAACCAGTCTGGATTTTTAGGATTGTGATTCATATGCTCACTTAGAACTACAGCAATATCTGCAAGACCCATTGGTGCACCTGGGTGACCTGAATTTGCCGCTTGAACCATATCTGCTGCTAAAAATCTTATACTATCTGCCATCTTTTGACGCATTACATTACTCATTGAATTGCCTTATTTTAATTTATTTATGTCTGTTTATATATTTAGTTAGTAGTGGAGATAGCTCATCACGTAAGTTATCATCAAAACAGTTCAACTCATTAATGAGTTCGTCAGCCAATTCGTTTGCTTCACGCATCGTAGCATCTAGCCCTAAAATCGTAACAAAGCTGTTCTTATCTTCATCATTATTTGTTAACTTTCCTGCTTCTTCAGAGCTTTGTGTAACATCAAGTATGTCATCTTGAATTTGAAAAAGAAGTCCAAGTTTGATGCCAAAGTCATAAAGTTTTTCACCCAAATCTTCGCGTCCAACTATGATAGCTCCCATCTTTAATGAAGCTGCTATGAGTTTTGCAGTTTTGTTTGTGTGTAAAATTTTAATATCTTCAACATTTAGAGGTTTGTTTTCAAAGAAACAGTCAATAGCTTGACCCAATACCATTCCATTTAAACCACCATTAGATGCTAATTCTGTTATGAGCTTTACTTTTGTATAGTCTGAAAAAGGGGCTTTACTTAAAACTTCAAAAGAGTAAGTATTAAGAGCGTCTCCAACAAGTATAGCTGTAACTTCATCATAAATTACATGCAAAGTAGGCTCTCCACGACGTAGTGGAGAGTTGTCCATAGCTGGTAAATCATCATGAATAAGCGAATATGTATGCAACAGTTCAACTGCAAAAGCAGCATACATAGCACTATCACACATAAGGGAATTATATGCATTAACTACACCAAGTAAAAGGTTAGGTCTGAATCTTTTTCCACCAGCGATTAGCATCTGTTGTAGAGCTTTCTCGTAAGTAGGATGAATACTCTTTGATGTTGGTAAATTATCTAATAAAAATGTTTCAAAATTCTGCATTTGAGATTATATATTTCCTCTAGTTAAATGGTGATTAATTTTCATCTACTTTTTGCTTTTTTCTTCTCTGTTAATATGTACGAAGAACTGAAAGCCATTTCGTTCAAAAAGTAGAGTTGCAGGTTCTTCAAAAATAGTTATGAGTTCTTCTATATCAGCTATAGTATTCACTCTTGTGGTATTTATCTGAATTAATCTATCTCCTATATCAATACCATAACCTTCAAGTTGATTTGACATTTCCAATATTCTTAGATTATCACTAAAATAAATGCCTTTTTGCTCTAAAAATGTATCGCTAACATAACCACCACCATATCTTTTTGTAGTTTTTACTTTGAAAGTTAAATACCTTGAGTCTCTTTTCACTTTAACAGTATGTATAGTCCCTACTTTTGAGAACAATATCTTTTTCATCAAAGTCGCACTCTGTAAAATTTTTATTCCATCTAGGGCTACTATACAATCTCCTTTTAAAAAAGGATTTTCTTTGATAAAAGGGTTTACTCTATTTACGATAATTTGATTTTTTTTATCTTCTACTCTAATACCAATATCACCATAAGAGACTGTCTTAGTATTTAAAAATCGCTCAACATATTTTTTTTCAATTATGCCATCAGGAGTAACAATTCCCTCTAGTGCACAACAACTATTTAAAAGTAAAGCTGGGCTGCTAACTGGTTCGCCAAAAGTGGCAAAACTATTCAGACCAACTTGCCTTTTAATAATTTTACCTTCTATCGCTCTTTTTTTATCTACAGATGCAACACCTAGTGAAAGATGATTATTTATTTTAAAAGGATATTTAAATTTAGTTCTATCTTCTACCAGATAAAGAGAAAGAAAAGGATCATATTTTATAATTTTTGCATTCGGAGTATATTTAGAATAAATTAGTCTTTTATTTTTTAAAACAGGAATTTGAAGTGACTGATAATTTATGGAATTTGAGTCAGTGATTTTAAGTTTGCAAGTCTCATATCCACCTTTGCAGGCAAGAAGATTTAGAAGAAGAATGTTTAGAGCTATAAATAGCTTAAACATTTATTTTGATCCAAATGGGTTCAACCCACCCATACCGCCAAGCATACCCATGGCACTACTTTGTCTATTTGTTTCGACCATTTTATTTGCGTCATTGATTGCACCAATAAGAAGAATTTGAAGTGAATCTTTGTCACTAAGAAGTGAATCATCAATATTTATATCAATAAGCTCACCTTTTCCGTTCATAACGACTTCTATAAGTCCACCACCACTCTTTACCTTAAAAACTTTAGACTCAAGTTCAGCTTGGAGTTTACCTGCATTTTCTTGCATACCCTCAAGCATTTTACTCATATCTCCCATATTTAACATTAGATGCTATCCGCTACATAATCAATGTTATTGTCATCGTCTAAGATAACAACTTTTGGTTTATATGTTTCTAGGTCTTTTTCATCGTAAGTTGCATAAGCAACTATAATTACTTTATCACCTGTATGAACTTTTCTTGCAGCAGCACCGTTTAGGCAGATATCTCTTTTACCTCTTGGACCTAAAATAATATATGTTGAAAATCTTTCACCGTTGTTGACATTTAATATCTCAACTTTTTGTCCAACTCTCATCTTTGAAGCTTCTAAAAGCTCCTCATCTATGGTAATAGAACCAACATAATTTAAGTTAGCATCTGTAACAGTAGCACGATGGATTTTGCTGTACAACATCTCTATAGTCATTTCTTTTTCCTACATTCCCATTTGTTTTTTCATATCAGCAGGGCTTATTGCCTTATCCCACTGCTCTGAATCTATTACATACTCATCAACTACATTCCCACCAATGATATGTTCTTCTACAATTCTATCAATTTTGTCTTTAGTAAGTCCAGCATACATAGTATGTCCAGGCTCCACTAACATTACTGGCCCTGAAGAACAGCGGTTCAAGCATGAAGTACGAATAGGTTGTACAGTACCCATAATTCCTTCTTTCATTATTTTTTGTGCAAGATACTGGAAAAGGTCTTGAGTATCAGCTGTAACACAAGATGGTTTTGGCATACCTGGAGGAGCTGATTGCTCACACTTAAATATATAAAATGCTGGTTGTGGAATTCCCATAAGCGTTATCCTTAAATTTTTAATGCAATTATAACTAAAATATAGGTACAAAATCTCTAGAGCAAAAACAAGTTTAAATTTTTCAGCTAAAGAACAACTTTTTAGCTATAATTCAAACTATAAATCTATACAATCACAAGGTACAAAATTGAAAAAAATTATATTGTTTTTATTACTTATAACATCTCTTTATGCAGATGCAAAAGTTTACATGGGTGTTAGCGGCGGTTATCTAAATGAGTCAGTTTCTAATGATGAAAGTACTTCTGCTTCTTCTGAAACGGCAAAGTTTAAAATAGGTTATGGTCAAAGAGAAGCATATGCCGTAGAGTTTTCAATAGATTATATTAAAAATGAAACAACTATTTTCTCAACAACTGGTGAAGATAGTGATAAGATAGGTATGAATGTTGAGCTTGTTAAATCATTTGACTGGGATATTTATATAATACCTTATTTCAAAGCAGGGTTTGGATCTGGAACTTTTGATATAAAAAGTGATGACGGGGACTCTATAAATTATGGTTCTTTCAATCTTGGTCTAGGTTTTTTCGTTCCTATAAATGAGCACTTTGATTTTGAAGTTGGCTATGACTATAAATATGTATCTTACGAAGAAATTTCAGATACTCAGCTTAACTCCCACATGAATGGGGCATATGCAGGATTTAATGTAAGATTTTAAACTAAAGAAGGCCAAATGAATTTACAAACAATAGAAGAAAGAATCTCTCTTCTATGTCCATATGTAAAAGAAATAGTTGTTATCATACATAACAATTATCCTTTTGCAGTCATATATCCGAACTTTGAAGAACTAAAGTCAGCAAACATAATAAATATAGAGAGCGAGATTCGCTGGTATGGTGTAGAGCTTTACAATATGGAAGTTGAAGGCTCGCAAAAAGTTCGTGCTTACATCATCAGCACAAGACCACTTCCAAAAACTATAGCAGGTGATTTCGACACCCAAGCTATCAAAACACTTGCAACAAAGCATAAAGTACAAAATAAAATCTCTGAAGAAGAACCTACAGATAATCTTTACCAAGTTTTAAAATCATATATCTCTACTATGAGCGATAAGGCTATTTTGCCATCTTCACATTTAGAGCTAGATATTGGTCTAGATTCTCTTAACTATGTAGAACTTTTTGTATTTATAGAAAGTAGTTTTGCTGTAAAGATTGATGAAAAAATATTCTCAAATCTTATGATTATGCAAGACTTATACAACTATATCAAAGAACATAAGCAGTTTATAAATCCAAAAAAAACAAATTGGGAAGATATTTTAAATGTGCAAGGAGATAATGAACTTATATATTCGCCATACATAATGTCTTTATATAAAAGCATTTTACTTCCTCTTTTTAAACTTTTCTTTTCTCTTGAAATAAAAGGAATAGAAAATATACCTACTTCTAGTTGTATTATTGCTCCCACTCATCAAAGCATGCTTGATGGCTTTCTAATAGAAGCTTCTCTCCCATTTTCTACTTTGAAAAATACTTTCTTTCTAGCTTTTAAACAAGTCTTTGGGAGTTCTCTTTTAGAGCCAATTTCAAATCATGGACAGACAATACTAATAGATGCAAACATCAACCTAAAAGAAACTATGCAACATGTATCTGCACCACTAAAAAAAGGCCATAATCTTGTTATATTTCCTGAAGGAGCAAGAACTCGTGATGGAAAGCTACTCGAATTTAGACCATTTTTTGCAATGTTATCAAAAACTCATAATGTGCCTATTGTTCCTGTAATAATTGATGGAAGTTATAATGCATTACCTTCTGGTAAACTTTTTCCAAGACCAAAAAAAATAAGACTAACATATCTCAAACCTATTTTCCCTAAGGATTTGAGTTATGAAGAAATTACTAAACTTGTTAAAGACTCTATTGAAGATTCAATATGAGTTTCTTAGAGCTTTTTAAACATCCATCTCTTATAGGTGCTCATCGAGGCTCTATTTCAACACGACCAGAAAATACATTATCTGCTCTAGAAAATAGTATTGGTTTTTGTGATTTTATTGAAATTGATGTACAGTTAAGTAGTGATGGGATTGCTGTTATTATGCATGATGAAACTTTAAAACGTACAAGCAATATAAAAGAGATACAAGCTTTCAAAGATCGAGTCCCATATAAACTTAGCGATTTCACATATGCAGAATTGGCCACTCTTGATTATGGAAGTTGGTTTTATCAGGATGAAAAAAAACCTGAGCCATTGTTGACTCTTAAAAAAACATTAGAGTTTGTTAAAGAAAATAAAGTTTTTATAAATATAGAGATTAAAGATTTACATGATAGTTTTAGTGATAAGCAAGTTCTTTCTACCCTTTTAAAAGAGATAAATGATTCTAAAACAAAAGAGTTTATTTTACTATCTTCATTTAGACATGAATATATGGTGCTCTCTAAAGAGATGCAGCCTAATATACCAACAGCAGCATTAGTTTACAAGGAGCATCCAGCATCTCTCATAGAGTATTTAAAATCAATAAAAGTAGATGCATATCACTTTAACAATAAGCTTGTCAATAAACTAACAGTTAAATATTTAAGGGAAGCAGGATTTTTTGTAAATATCTATACTGTTAACAATCTAAAAAGACGTCAACAGCTTTTTGATATGGGGGTAAATGGAATTTTTACTGATTTTTTAGAATAGTTAGTTTATATGTAAAAGTTCTCTTACAACTTCTCTATCATCAAATGGTAGTTTCTTGTCGTATATGATTTGAAAAGCTTCATCACCTTTGCCAAGTATTACAACAACATCTTCGCCTTCTTGATCATCAAGGGCCATCTCTATCGCTTTTCTTCTGTTTAACTCTACAGTAACTATGCTTCTATCTTCGATGCCCTCTAAGATATCTTCTATTATCAGTTGGGGGTCTTCATTTCTTGGGTTGTCACTTGTAATGTAAACTTTTTTTGCAAGGCTTGCCGCAACTTTACCCATAAGAGGTCGTTTAGATTTATCTCTATCTCCACCAGCTCCAAAAACAACTAAAAGTTCTTTCTCTTTTAGGGCATTTAGAACTTGTTGCATCCCATCTGGAGTATGTGCAAAATCAACTATAACATTTGGAGCTTCACAAACTTGTTCCATTCGCCCACTTACTCCGGCAAAGTTATCTACTACTTCAACAATCTTTTCAAGTTTTTCATCAACTAAAAGGTCAACAGCTCCTATAGCGGCCATCAAGTTATAGAGATTGAAGAAACCATGAAGCGATGATGTAAAAGGAACTACCTCTTTAAAATGCTGAATAATTCCGCTAGATGCATTATTAAGAGAATACGCCATAAGCTTATATGAGGAAGGATGCTCTATGCCATAAGTAAAAGCATTTTTAATGTTAAAAGCAGCTCTTTTCTCATCTTTGTTTATAAGCTTTTTACCTTCATCTTGAAAAAAACTATTTTTCACTGAAATATATTCACCAATAGTTTTATGATAATCTAAATGATCTTGCGTAATATTTGTAAGTATCTTAAGTTCAAAGTTTAAACCCTCTACTCGTTCTTGGACAATAGCATGAGAACTTACTTCCATAATGAAAAACTCACAGCCCATTTCAACTGCTTGATAAATGTGCTTATAAGTGTTTAATACACTTGGAGTAGTTAGAGTCTTACCTTCAATAACTTCATCATTCGCAAAGAAACCTCGCGTCCCCTGCATTGCAGTTTTGTAGCCTAAGTCAAGTAAAAAAGAGTAAATTGCACTAGCAGTAGTTGTTTTACCATTAGTTCCAGTAATACCTACTATTTTGATTTTATCTACGCCAAATAGTGATGCTATATCTTTTATATTAATTATTGAATGTGCACCATGAGCTTTAGCATCTTCTAGATACTTTTTATTTTGTGCACTTAAAACAAAAGCTGTATCGGCCGAACATTCTAAGGAGTTTTCACTAACATATTTGTAAGCTTGATTTGATAGTTCAATCTTCACTTAGTTTACTCTTTGCTAACTTTTTAAGTAGTTTTCTAAGAAGCTCATCACTAGGATAAACACTAAGTGCATTTTCAAGATAACTTAGTGCCATTTCCGCAAAGTCATTTTCTATGAGATTGTCTAAGAAGTCTATAAAATCTTCTTTTTGAGTAATGATAACACGAGTTGAAAACATTATATTTTCAAAAGTTTCTTTAAAACTTTTACCACTTTCAAGTATTGATTTAAAGTCTTGATAAAGAATACCATCTTCTAATTCAATTCTATTACGGATAGGTTCAGCAAACACTTCACTAAGCTTCTCCATAGTACCGTCCATTGTTTGAAGTATATCACTCATAATGTTATCGGCTTGTTCTTTGTCTTCATCTTTTAATATTTCATAATAATCAAAAAGAGCTTCGGCACCACCCTCACCACTAAGAGCCATTTCAGATAGAATCACACCGTTATATGCCTCTTTTGAGTTAGGAAAATCTTGCAAAACCACTGCAAATTTTTCTAATGCACTTTTAAAGTCTGATTTACTAAAATATTCTTTAGCTTGTGTTAGTGTTTTATATTTACTAATGCCATTCATTTATACTACTTATCTTAAAGATTATCTAAATTATTTTCCATACCAACCGGTACATTCACAACAGCTAGTTCAGGATGAATATCCATTCTAAGTTGTCTCTCAACACCATATTTCAGTGTATTACCACTACTCGCACAACCTACACAAGCACCTTTTAGTTGAACATAAACATTTCCATTTTTCACAGTTAAGAAAGCTATATCTCCACCATCGAGTGCTAAAGTAGGACGAATCTTGTCTATCGATACTTGCACTGGATTCATCAATTCTTCGTCAGTAAATGGAATCATTATTTATCCTTTAATATTATATATATGTAAAATATGACAAAATTGCTTAACAAGTCATAAAAAATTAAATTACCTTGATACTTTTAGCCTTTTATTGCTAAAACTTCCTGTATATAACTTGGTTTTCTCATACCAAGTAGAATATAGTCTATGCTCTCTCTTTGCATTAAAAATCTTAAAGAACATTCCTGTAGAGATTCTTCACACTCAAGAAAGAACTCTTTCAATGTTGTTCTAGTATTTTTAGCACATTCATGAAGTACCATTTTCCTATACTCAATAAAAAACAAATCTATAAAGTTAAACATAGTTTCTTTGTTCTTATCATCAATTACGTTAAGAGAGGTTCTTATATGAGGAATTATTTGAGCAAAAAAGAATGAATCATAATCACCTATCCAGCCAAACTTATGCTTTGAAGCATCTAACTCTTCTAAAAGATTATAAAGAGGCTTAAGCATATCATTGTCACAAACTTCTAAAAGCTCATTTAAATGATGATAATATTCATGTGACTCTTCATAATCAGCAAGTCTATACATTAGACCTTTGTATTGTGCATTCAATGGTCTATTGACAAGAACTCTAAGCCCATTTTCCTTTGCCCAAGAAGCACACTTTAAACCTTCTTTTTCAAGAATATTAATAGGTAATTGAATTGTTGTAAAATTATGCGTTTCATTGCCAACATCTTCAGATGCTCTATCAGCTATAGTAATTAAATCTTCATATGGTAAAAATTCATCACTTGATTGAGGCTTAGAAAAACTATTTGAGCTAATACCATAAGAGCTAATTCTTCCATTTTTCACTTCTTCTTCAAGTCCAACAAAAGCTCTATATATTCTTGCATACATTTCGTCAAGTCTATTGTCTTTATCAATATTTTTATTGATTGCATCTAGAAGATAATATTCTGGATTATGGATTAAGAAACAATCAATTTTTTTCATTTCTAAACGTTTTAGAGATTCAGTAAGTTGATCTTGCATAAAAGATTTTGATATAGAGTGAAAACAATCTTCAGTAAATTCAACTACTTCTTCAAAAGCTTCATCTTTATGACGTTGCATATTAGCGCCTTGGATATATCCAAATTTGCTAACGACATTTACCTTAGATTTTACATCTTCATTAAAATCTCTAAATGCAAGAGCAATAGCTCTTTCCGCACCACCATCCATATAGTTAGAAGATGTATCTATCATTGTTATACCAGAGTCAATAGCTTCTTTTAGCGCTTCTATATGTTGTGGGTTATAATCACTTATTCTATAAGTTCCAAATGCGAAATTACTCATATTGATTCCTGATGTTAAAGTATTTTAGAATTGGGAAGTTAAAAGGGGTATTGGGCAAAAGCCCAATTAAGATATCAAAATAGTGATTATACTAATTCAATAAATGCCATAGTTGTTGCGTCACCACGACGAATACGTGTTCTAGTAATTCTAGTATATCCACCAGCACGATCAACGTACTTAGGAGCTATATCATTTACTAAAGTTTTTGTTGCTTCTTTACTTTGAAGCGCAGCAAATACTGATCTGTGAGCATTAGAGTCATTCTTACCAGCAATTGTGATAAGTTTTTCTACGTATGTACGTAACTCTTTAGCTTTGATAGCAGTAGTTTCAATTTTACCATGTTCTATTAACGAAATACTAAGGTTCTTAAGTAAAGCAGCACGATGTGAGCTTGTACGACCTAGTTTACGGTATCCATGACGATGTCTCATCTGTTATTCCTCTATTAAGCCTGCGCGGCTTCTATTTTCTTTTTTAATGCACTAACTACATCATCTGCTAGATCAGCACCAACCGCAAAACCAAACTCTTGCAATTTATCTACGATCTCATCATATGATTTTTTACCAAGGTTTTTAACATTTTTCAAGTCATTTTGACTCATTAATGCTATTTCACCTATTAGTTTAATATTTGAGCGATCAAGACAGTTAAAACTTCTTGCACTTAAACCTAAACTATCAATATTAGTTGCTAATTTTTTAAGATCAGGATTTTCTTCAACACGTTCTATTGTTGTTGCAGCTTTAATACTGATCTCTGAATTAAATACAGCTAACTGAGCATACATAACTTCAAGAGAGTTTTTAAATGCATCTAATGGAGAAATTTGACCATCAGTTCTAATATTTAAAATTACTCTTTCAAAGTTAGGGTTGTCTTCTACAAGAACATTCTCAATTTTGTAAGTCGCACTACGAACAGGAGTGAAATAAGCATCTAGTGCTATATATCCATCTTCTAATTCATCGTGAGTATCTTCACTAGGAACATAACCTATACCTTGTGCTATTTTAATAGTAAAGCTTAAGTTAGAATCTTCGTTAAGAGTTGCAAGTGGAGCTTCTGGTGTTACCACTTCAACTTCATCTGTATTAAGATCTGCACCTTTAATAGTACATGGACCTGCAAAACTGTAGTTAATCTCTGCTTCAGTTGCCTCATCTTTAAGTTTAAAACGAATCTCTTTAAGATTTAAAATGAAGTCTGAAATATCTTCAAGCATACCACGCACAGAGTCAAACTCGTGCTTAGCACCTTCGATTTTAATAGCAATTGGTGCATAACCAACTGAACTACTTAATAAAAAACGGCGTAGTGGATGAGCTAAAGAAATTGCATAACCTGTTTCAAAAGGATATGCCATAATATTAGCTTCATTCTCACTAATCTGTTCTACCTCAAAT
>JBLIEY010000008.1:0-32572 GCA_047633475.1 Sulfurimonas sp. | reverse complement strand
TTCTAATCGCTAGAGCATTAGCACAAAGAAGTAAGATTATTATTATGGATGAGCCTGTTACTGGTCTTGACCTTGGTAATCAGATGCAGCTTTTAGATCTTATAAGTACTTTAGCAAATGATGGGAAAATCATTATTCAAACTACACACTATCCAGATCATGCTTTGAGAGTTTCGAGTCAAGTACTTTGGTTAGATAAAGGAGAGATTTTAGCTTTTGGATTACCAAAGGAAGTTATAAGCACACAGAGAATTCATGATGTTTATGGAGTTCAATCCGAGCTTATGATACACAAAGACAATGGCATAGGATATATTTTGCCATTAAAATACACACGAAAGGATAGTTAGTGATTTTAAAATTTAAAGTACTTGTTTTAATTAGTTTACTCTTTAGTAGTTTGCTAAATGCAAAGACTGCACTCGATATGGTAGGAAGAGAAGTACAAATACCAAAAGTTGCAAACAAAGTTTTTTCAGCATCTCCGGCTATGACAATTTTACTCTACGCTTTAGCACCTGAGACTATGATAGGTTTAAACTATAGATTTATGGATATAGAAAAAAAGTTTATGCTAAAAGATGTTGCAGACCTTCCAGTCTTAGGAAGTTTTTTTGCATTTAGTAGTCAAGCAAATTTAGAAAAGGTTTTAGCTCTATCTCCAGATATGGTATTTATCTGGGACATAGTTCGTAAAAATGGTCGCTACTTTGAAGATACATTGCAAAAGTTTGACATACCTATAGCATATATTTCACAAAAGAGTATACCAGGAATGTTAGATGCATTGGAAAATATGGGTGTCTTTTTAAAAAAAGAAGCTCGGGCAAAAGAGTTAATTGCTCATGCAAAACGTAATTTAGCACTTGTTAAAAAAAGCGTCGATGCACTAAAAGACAAACCTCGAGTTAGGATTTATCTGGCTCAAGGAAAAAATGGTCTTAAAACTGAAGCACATGGAAACATGCAAGCGCAAATCATTCCACTTGCTGGAGGTGTAAATGTTCATTTTGACAAGAGTCTTAAAAAAGGTACTGCAAGAAATAGCAAGATTACTTTAGAAACACTGTACAAATATGATCCTGATGTGATTTTTGTACAGGACAAAGCTTTTTATGATTCCATGAAGAACTTAAGTACATGGAGAAATTTAAGAGCTTATAAAAATAAGAAAATATATTTCTCTCCAGTTTCACCATTTAGTTGGCTTAGTCGTCCACCATCAATCATGCGTTTTCTTGGGATACTATGGATGCATAAAATACTATATCCAGAGCATTTTAAGGTAGATATGAACAAGGAAATAAAAAGTTTTTATAAACTCTTTTTACATTTTGAACTAACAGATAAACAAATAAAAAAACTTATAAAAGGGGAGTGAAGCAAAAACATAGTGATAGGAAGTATGGTAATTTAGAATTAGCAGTTAAACAAAAAAACAAACTTAAACAAAGGGAAAATAAATGAATAAAATTATACTAGGAAGTATAGTAGTCGCGTCATTTTTATATGCAGAAAGTACTGTATATGATTTAGGAAGAGTAGAGGTTGTTGATAGTAATGATGTGAGTTTAAATAAAACTACAGAGACTGTTGGAACTGAAGTTATAAATGACACTGATAGTAAAACAGTAGTAGAAGCTTTAGTTAGTCTACCAGGAGTATCACTTTTAAAAACAGGTAGAAAAAATCAGACTGATGTTCGCATCCGTGGTTTTACTCGTGAGTTTGTACCAATCTATGTAGATGGCATCCCTGTTTATACACCTTACGATAGACAAACTGACCTTGGTAGATATACTACATATGATGTATCAGAAATAAGTGTTTCAAAAGGTTATGTGTCTCCAATGTTTGGTCCAAATACTCTTGGTGGTGCTGTAAATATAGTTACAAAAAAACCTACCAAAGAGTTTGAAGGTGAAATCGGAGCAGGTATATTCAGTGGTAATGGAAAAGAACAACACTTAACGCTTGGAACAAATCAAGGTAAGTACTATGCTCTTTTATCACTTTCTAACTATGAAAGAGATTATTTTTCTTATTCAAGTGACTTTCATGGTGGTGGTCTTGATGAAGATGCTGGTAAAGCTGATAACTCTAGTTCAGAAGATAAAAAGTTAAATTTAAAAGTAGGTTACACACCTAACTCTACAGATGAGTATTCATTTAACTACATAATGCAAAGAGCTTCAAAAGATAATCTTGAGTATGCAAGTGATATTCAATGGGGAGATGAATGGAAAAAAGAAAAAAAATGGAAATGGCCAGATTGGGATAAGACAAGCTATTACTTCATAAGCAAAACACAGTTTGATAATATTACTTTAAAAACTCGTCTTTACTATGACAAATTTTATAATAAACTAGTTGCATATACTAATGATAGCTATGATACAGAAATGTGGTCTAGTGAATATGATGATTACAGTATTGGTGCAAATGTTGAACTTGGTATAAAAATGACTAAGGCGCAAACACTAAAATTAGCAATAACACAAAAAAATGATTATCATACAGGAACTGATTTACCTGATGATGAAGGTTATGACATAAATATAGATACCTACACACAGTCACTTGGGCTTGAGTATGCTTTACAAGTCAATAAAAAACTAAAATGGGTATTAGGTGCATCTTATGATAAAAATGGAGCTAATAAAGCTGAATATAGGACTGTAAATTCTGCCACTGGTGATACAACTGGAGTTGATGAGTATGACAACTATGATACAGACGCTATATCTCCACAAACTGCTTTATATTACCAACATACAGATAATTTAATGCTTTATACGGCAGTAGGACAAAGAACAAATATGCCTTCTATAAGTCAAAGGTATTCAAGTACATGGGGTACAAATGAACCAAATCCAGATTTAAAAGCAGAAAAATCTATGAATTATGAGATTGGGAGTGAATATGTATACAATAAGCAACATTCAATAAAATCTGCTTTGTACTATTCAAAAATAACAGACTATATTGACTATGTTGGTCTAGGCTACAATGTAACTATAGATGGGAAAACATATGAAGTAGAGCAGAACCAAAATATAGGAGATGCCGATCAAGTAGGTATAGATTTATCCATTGATTCTTATTGGAATAATGAAATTAGCAGTAATATAGCTTATGGTTATGTAAAAACTAATTTATCTAACAGTGATAATAATGACGTTAAATATGTAATCAGAATTCCAGATCATACACTCTCTGCAAGATTAAAATACACACCTACAGAGAAATGGGCCTTTATACCTTCTATACAGTACCAAAGTGAAACATATACGGACAATGAATCAAGTTCAAATAGAACTCCATCATTTATAGTTGGTGATGTAAAAGTAAAATACAACGTAACTAAAAGTTGTGAAGTTTCTGCTGCTATAAACAATGTTACTGATGAGAATTATTACTATACATTTGGTTATCCTGAAGAAGGTCGTAACTATTCTTTAGCTGTTAATTATACATTTTAAAAAGGACGTAACTTATGTATAGTAATATAGAAGCGATCGATTTCGGTCGCCTTTTTACAGAACAAAAAGAGGCAGCTACTCACAAGAAAAAAGATAAAGACTCTTGGGATAAAAAAGCTGCTGATATGAACAAAAAGATTCATAGTGGTTATTACAACGACTTCATAGAAGAAAATATCTCTTTAAATCAAGAAGATACTCTTTTAGATGTTGGTTGTGGACCAGGAACATTTTCTTTACGTTTTGCTCCTTTAGTAAAATCAGTATCTGCTTTTGACTTTTCAACAAAGATGCTAGAAGCTTTAGAAGAAAATGCTAAAAAAGCATCTATTACAAATATTACATCATTTGTCCATGACATGGAAAGTTCATGGGATGATTTACCTGTTTGTGATGTAGTTTTAGCTTCTAGGTGCCTTGAAGTTGATGATATAAGCAAAGTACTTATAGAGCTAGATTCACATGCAAAAAAGGCTGTTTATCTTACTTATAAAGTAGGAAAAAGCTACTTGCATGAAGAAGTTCTAGATGCCATAGGTAGAGATATCACTCCAAAGCCTGATTATATTTACCTAGTAAATGTACTTTACAAAATGGGTATTTATGCAGAGGTAAAACTTATAGAGCCAAAAGAGAGTGCCTGTGTAGTTGTAGAAAATGAGCAAGAGTATGTTCAGTCAATCAGCTGGAGCCTAGATGGAATCAGCGATGAAGAAACTCAAAAAGCAAAAGACTTTTATAACAAATGTATTAAAGACTGTAAAAAACCACCTCTTAGAGATAGTAGATGGGCATTTATCTCTTGGAAAAAGTAATAAAAGCCTTATTCTTTTAAAGAAATAGATATGAAAATGTTACAAAAAAAGTTTGAAATATCACATAGAAAAATGTTAGAGCATTATCGTGGTAATATAACTAAATGAGACTCTCATCTTCACTTTTCATATCTATCTTCTTGCATCTAACCTTGGCAGTTTGTATCTATGGTTTTAGTGATTACTTTAAACCAGATGCAAAACATACAAAAAAACCTCAAGCGATTGTCTTTCATTTAAGTACATTTTCCATCGAAAAACCCAAACCTGTATTAAAGCCAGCCATAAAAAAAACAGTTGTTGAAAAACCAATAGCTAAAAAACCTAAACCAATAATAAAGTCTAAAGTAAAAAAGAAAAAAATTACTAAGAAAAGCCTAAAACATAAGCCTAAAATAAAAAAAGTTCCTATCAAGAAAAAAATACCTAAAGAAAAACCAAAAGAAATCGTGGAAGAAATTATAGAAAAAAAAGTAGAGGTCCAAAAAAAAGCAGTTGTTAATACACCCATAAAAAAAGAGATACAAACTCAAAATAAAGTAGATTTACAAGTAAAAGAAGTGCTAAAAGAAGAAGCATTATCTGACTTTGAAATCCAAAGTTTTTTAACAAAAGTTTATCGTATCATTTTTCAGTACAAAAGCTACCCTCTAAGGGCTAAAAGACTCCGTATCCAAGGTGAAGTTATTGCAAAATTTACACTTTTTAAAGATGGAACAATTTCAAGCATAAAAATAGTTCAAAGTTGTGGCACTAATTTTTTAGATGAACACACCATAGAGACTATAAAAGATGCTTCCTCATATTTTCCAAAACCACCATCTGAAATAGATATGAAAATACCTGTCAGATACTTTTTAAAATAATCATTTTTTCAGTGTAAACCAATTTTTACTTTTGTTCTTTGATTCTTCTATTTGTTTAGCATCTATGAGTTGTTTTATTATTGTTGCACTTTTTATGATGTTATTTATAGGTTTCATTTGAGATGCATTTAAATTTAACTTATTGCTCGATATTATAGGTTTAGGTTTATCTGCTGATTCTATTTTAATCCAGTTTTTATCAGCATATAGGTTTATTGTTAAAAACACTATAAGTAATATCTTTTTCATAAAATATTTATTATCTAAAGTGGAGCTAATAAAATTTAGACTCTGCTAAAGCAGCTATTCTTCTTTGAGAAGATTCTAGAGCTTTAAAGAGTTCTTTTGAAGTAGCTTCAAGTTCAAAATAATACATTTTTGCCTTATCTAATTCCATAGTGCTAACCTTAGACGTCCCAAGCATTTTATTGAAAAATCCTTTTTTTCTTTCTTTAAAAAATATTTCAAAGATTTTCAAATACTCAATATGCCATCTAGCATGTAAAGTTTCTATCTTGTCATAAAACATAGAACCTAAGATTTCTCGTAAGTGATATTGTTCATCATATAACCAATTACCAAATGCACACTTTTCTTTTGACGTTTGCGTTGGAGCCTTTACAATAACTCCATTTATGGACGCTTTTATTTTAGTCATCTGAACTTCATGAATCTTTTTAGCATTTATAATCGATTCTAATGTTGTGTATTTATCCATATTTTAATGCTCTAAGTGAAATTTTAATATATTATACATAATATAAATAAAAAACGTATATAATAGTTTATTATTAACAGAAGGACATATAAATGACTCATCCTATTCCTACTAATCATGAAATAAAGTTAAACTCTAAGAGGTACATAGTTTCAAAGACAGATGCCAGTGGTATTATAGAGTACGGAAATGATTATTTTGTAGAAATATGTGGTTACTCTGAAACCGAACTTATAGGAGCACCTCATTCTATTGTAAGACATCCTGATATGCCTAAAATTGCTTTTAAACTAATGTGGGAAAGAATAAAACGAGGAAAAAACTTCATGGCAGTAGTTAAAAATTTAGCTAAGAATGGAAGTTATTACTGGGTTGTGACAGATTTTGAGCCAAGGATTGATCCTTTAACCAATGAAATAATTTCACATACTGCTTTTAGAAAAGCAGCCCCTCAAAACGCGATAGACACAATGATACCAATCTATGCAAAACTTTTAGAATTAGAAAAAGTAGGTGGCATGAAAATGAGTGAAAAATATCTTCGTGAATTTTTAGAAAAGAATAGTACTTCATATGATGATTTTGTAAATGACTTAGTTGGCAATAGAGGTTTATTTAAAATCTTTTTTGCAGCTATGAAAAAGATGTTTTCATAAAAGTAGGAAATTTAGGTAAAATATCTTTTTAAAAGGATATTTTAGTGGATTTAAAAGCTACACTCTCTCAAGATAATATTGAATTACCAGAAGACTTTTTTTTCAATGTACAAAAGTACAAAGAGCATCTCTTTAAGTGGAACAAGGTACATAATCTTACAGGTGCAAAAGATGAAAACTCTATAAACGAGTTCATTTATGATGCAGTATTTCCTGTAAGTTTTCTCCCAACTGCCAAAAACCTTTTGGACATTGGAACAGGAGCTGGTTTTCCAGGTATGATTTTAGCTTTTGCTCTTCCTGACACACAAGTAACTTTAGTAGAGCCACTTGCCAAAAGAGCTAGTTTTTTACAGTTTATAAAAGCTGACTTAGGACTTAAAAATGTTAAAGTGGTAAAAAAACGCGTTGAAGACATGGAGAGTGAGATATTTGATATCGTAACTTCAAGAGCTGTTACTGATACAAAGATGCTACTAAATTTAAGTAAAAACTTTCGCGATGAAAACTCAAAACTTCTTTTTTATAAAGGTGAAAGAGTATATGATGAAGTTGATGAGAGCATGAAACATAAAATAATAAAAACTAAAAATAGACACTATTTACTTATTGGAGAAGACTAATGTCACCACAATGGATTGTAGTTATTGGACTTATTGTAGCTGTATACTTTATATTTATAAAAAAAAGACCTACTGTTGCACAGAAAAAAGAAGATTCTTCACAGAAGAAAAACAAAGATAAAAATCATAGTAATGACATGGTAGAGTGTGCAGAATGTGGAGTGTATTGTGAAATCGATGATTGTATTCTAAGTAATAATAAATACTACTGCTCACAAGAGTGTTTAAAGAAATCATAATGTATATATATGGACATAAATTTATAGAGAGTGACACTTTTTATCATGTTGCAAACATAGATGCTATTGAAAATACTCCTCCAAATTCTTCAGTGTATTTAGTTTTTAGCGAAAACAATTTAGAAACCATAAAGTATGCTGTTGCAAATGACGTAACTTTGGCACTTGGAGTTGAAAGTGTAAATGAAATAATTTATGCTTCATTACTAGGAGCTTCTTTTATAGTAGTAGCAAAAGAGCTAGCCAAAACATCTCAAAACATAGCGAACAACTATCTCTTTGATGCAAAGATTCTTGTTCATATTACGGACGAAGACGAGATAGAAGAATTGGCAATACTTGGTGTAGATGGAGTTATCTTCTCAAACGCAATCATAAAAATCAACTCATAATTTTGGTTAAATATGTTTCGTTTGCTCTTTGTTATGCTCTGCGCTTTAATTATCTTTAGTGGATGCTCTACTAAAAGGGTAAAACACCCTTCAAGAATTACAACTCACGCAAAGCTTAAACCTAAACCTAAACCATCGTACAAGCCAAAAGAAGATAACTGGGTAACGACAGCACTTTATACTGAGTATAAAAAATGGTATAAAACTCCTTATGAGTATGGAGGAGAAGATGAAGATGGAATTGACTGTTCAGCACTTATTCAAATAGTTTATAAAGATGCTTTTAATATTAAGCTTCCAAGAACTACTAAAGCTCAGGTAAAGAAGGGTTATCTCATAAGTAAAAAGTCTACACAAGAAGGCGATTTAGTATTTTTTAAAACTGGTTTCAAAACTAGACATGCGGGAATAATAATAGAAAAAAATAAGTTTATTCATACCTCAAGCAAAAATGGAGTAAGCGTATCTAGTTTAAACAATCCATACTGGAAAAGAAACTATTGGCAAAGTAGAAGAATTCTACCTTAGACAATCTCTCGTTTTAAACCTGGTTTTAAAGATGTTAAAACTTCATAGCTTATAGTTCCAACAGGTTTTGCTGCATCTATAGCATTGTTAAAAATCAGCAATTTATCTTCATCTGATATAAACGAGCAGTTATCCATAGAAATTCTCCCTACTTGTTTTACACCCTCTGGAGTTGTAAAGTTATTTGAGGAGTTTCTTAAAAAGCCATCACCATAACCAAAGTCATAGTTAGAAACCACACAATCTTCATCAGCTGTAAATATACCACCGTAACCTACTCTCTGACCTTTTTTTATCTCTCGTGATGAAATTTTATCAGCGTACAAACAAAGAACTGGTAAAAGTCCTTTTGCATCTTCTAAACAACCATAAGATGCTATACCTACTCTTGCCATATCTTCATTAAAAGAATCAGTTCTAAATAGTGAAGCGGAACTTGCAGAGTGAAACCGAAGTGGTTCAAAACCAAACTCTTTAGCCAAAATGCTTGATTCTATTTTAACTTTTTTAAAGTTATCATTTTGCCAAAACCACTCACTTGTAAGTTTGTCAGCAGATCTATGATGAGTAAAAACAGCTTCTAAAATAAGTCCCTGCTCTTTTATGAGTTTAAATGCTTCTTTTAACTCAGGTACAGATATCCCACTTCGATGCATTCCAGTATCTACTTTTAACTCTACTAATGTATTTTTAGGAAATTTTTCAATACTATGAATGTCATTAACCGCATATCTGATTTTACTACTTGCCTCTTTGGGCATATCTGCTAAAACCAAAATATACTCGAAAAAACTCTCTACTATTTTTGCTTCATCATCACTACAAACAACCGCTTTTTTAACCCCGTATTCTTTAGCTAAAGATGCTATCTCTGTAAGCCCATGTCCGTAAGCATTGTCTTTTAAAACTATTGCTATTTTATCTTTACTTTTGGTGTGTGATGCGATAATGTCAAGATTATTAAAAAGATTATTTTTATTTAAAGTTATGTAAGCCATAAAGGAATTATACACTATGAAAAGGTTAATAGCAGAGTTTGAAGAGCAAAGTTTTACTCAAATCATCTTTCCCCATGCAAAAAGTGATTGGGTAGAGTATCTAGAAGAAGCTCAGAAGTGTTTTATAAACATTATAAATGCAATTATAAAATATCAGAAATGTTTAGTAGTCTGTGATAACATTGAAGAAGTGAAAAAGCATTTCAAAGAAGATGCTAATCTTTTTTTTATAGAGTATGAAACAAATGACACTTGGGCAAGAGACTGTTCTGCTCTTTGTATCTCAGATGCCAATAAAGTAAAATTACTCGACTTTACTTTCAATGCTTGGGGAGGAAAGTTTGAAGCTTCAAAAGACAACTTAATGAGCCCTAGCATCTCTAAACATTATTCATCCAAGATGGCATCTGTTGATTTTGTGCTAGAAGGTGGAGCTGTTGAGAGTAATAACAAGGGCTTTATTCTTACAACCTCAGCATGTATGTTAAATAAAAATAGAAACCCTACTCTAAACAAAACACAGGTAACAAATAAATTAAATGATTTTTTCGGCTCTTGTGAAATCTTATATTTAGACCATGGTTATTTAGCAGGTGATGATACAGATTCTCATGTGGATACCTTGGCTAGATTTGTAGATGCAAAGAGTATTATGTATGTTAAATGTGAAGATAAAGATGATGAACATTTTGAAGAGTTAAGTCTTATGGAAGAAGAGTTGAAAAACTTTTCTAAGATATATGACTTTTCTCTTATTCCTCTACCAATGACAGATGCTGTATATTTTGAGAAAGAAAGAATACCGGCAACTTATGCAAACTTTCTTTTTGTAAATGGTGCTGTTTTAGTTCCAATATATGGAGTTAAACAAGACGAAGTTGCATTAGATATTTTTAAAAATACTTTTAAAAATAGAGACATCATTGGCATCGACTGTTCTGTACTTATAAAACAGCACGGCTCACTTCACTGTGTTACTATGAACTTCGCTAGAAGTGTTACTCTCAAGTAACTCTTCTTTATCTAAAATAGCCATACCACTCATTATAAAATAAGTCGCAAGACCAAAACCTAAAGCTATTAAAACTACTCTTTTTATTTTTTCTATTTTACTCATTCGCAGATACTAGCATTTATTTATAAACAAATTAACACTAAATTAACACTTTTATTATAATATCAACTAATTAAAAAAGTTAAGGTGAGTAACATGAAAAGAATTATTCCTCTATCCGTGATAGCCATTGTATCTCTTTACGCAAGTGAAGTAGAACTTGCTCCTATTAGTGTAGAATCAACAGTAATCACAGAGGTTAGTGCAAATGCTCAAGTATCGGCAGACTTAGCTGAGGCACTTAGCACAAGTGTTCCAAGCATAGATATGAGTCGTCGTAGTGCTATTGCAAATGATGTACTTATTCGCGGTCAAAAGAGAGATAATATTTCTGTTGAAGTGGATGGAACAAAAGTATGTGGAGCATGTCCAAATAGAATGGATCCACCAGTTTCACATGTTTTAGCTAACCAAATCGAAGAAGTGACAGTTACCGAAGGTCCTTATGATGTTGAAACATTAGGAACTATGAGTGGTGGAATCAAAATCAAAACTAAAACTCCAACAAAAGAGTTCCATGGTGAAGTAAATATGGGATATGGTAGCTTTAACTATAAAAAAGTGGGGGCTACATTTAGCGGAGGAAATGACATCGTTCGTGTTTTAGTAAGTGGCTCAAGTGAATCAAGTGACCAGTATAAAGATGGAAATGGTGATACACTGGCACAACAAACTGCAAATAATGCAGCTGTAGGTTTTCAATACAAACCAACATACGAAGATATGGATTCATATAAAAAGAATTCAATTATGACTAAAGCCTTTGTAACTACAGCAGAGGACCAAGAACTTCGCTTAAGCTACACTGCAAACCGAAGTACTAACGTAATGTATGCAAATACACCGATGGATGCTATAAGTGATGATTCTAATATTTACAGTATTGCTTACAATATTGATAACGTAAATGATGATTATAAAAATGTGAATCTTCAATACTACTATTCTGATGTAGATCACCCAATGAGTAATGAGTATAGAAAGAGTTCAAATACAACAACATGGTTAAACCATATGAAAACTACTATGCAGGGAATGAAACTTAAAAACAGTTTTGATATACAAAACTATAAACTTTTGCTTGGACTAGATGCTAGTAAAAGAACTTGGGAAGGTCAATATACAAAGACTGTTACTTCTTCATCTGCAACATCTTCATTCGATAGTCTTGCTCTAACAGATACTTACAACTCAGCAGTTTTCGCAAAACTTGAAAAAACTTATGGTGATTTTGAAGTTAGTGTTGGTGCTAGATATGACATAACTCAAATAAAAACAGAAGAAACAGGCTATGATACAAAAAATTACACAAGCTTAAATGCAAATATTTTTACTACATACAACTTAGATAAAGAGAACAAACTATTTTTAGGTTTTGGACAAGCTTCTCGTGTACCAGATGCTAGAGAACTATATTCTAAAGATAAATCTAGCAATATTGCTGGTACTCCTGGATTAGAGCAAACTACAAATAGAGAAGTAGATTTTGGCTATGAAACTGACAATAGCAATTTTAAACTAAAAGTTAAAGCTTTTTACTCAATGCTTGAGGATTATATCTACTATCAACTACAAACAACTACTACAGAAAAATTTAAAAATATAGATGCAACAGTATACGGCGCTGAAATAAGTGCTTCTATCTATGCAACTGATAGCATGACAGTAGACATGGGAGCTTCATATAAAAGAGGTGAGAAAGACGAGGCTTTAACAGGACAAACTGATACAGACTTAGCAGATATGGCACCACTTAAAGGAAAAGTAGCCCTTAACTATGAGTATAAAAATGCAAGTGTAGCTACTGTAGAAGTTCAAGCTTCAGACAAATGGAGTGATTATGATGAGGACAATGGTGAGCAAGAGCTAGGAGCTTGGGCTATTCTCAACTTAAAAGTAAAACATGCTGTTAGTAAAAACTTTGATTTTACTCTCGGAGTAAACAATTTACTTGATGAAGCTTATGCAACAAGTAATACATACGCTGACTTAACTCTAATTAGTAGCACGACTAGTGTTACATCTCTTCTTAACGACCCAGGAAGATACGTTTACACAAATTTAACTTTCAAATTTTAAACCGTATAACTAGCATTTATTCAGTTTAGATGCTAGTAACAAAACACTCCTTAATAAACTTTCTAAAGCATCTTTTTATACCAAACAAGCTAAAATCACTTTATGATAAATAGAGTAAAAACTAAACAAATTTTTGTGGGTAATGTAGCAGTTGGTGGTGATGCACCTATATCTACGCAATCGATGACATTTTCAAAAACATCAGATGTTGCATCTACAGTAGAACAGATAAAAAGGCTTCATTTTGCAGGTTGTGACATAGTGCGTTGTGCTGTTCCGGACATGGAAGATGCATTAGCACTTAAAGCTATAAAAGAGCAGATAGATTTGCCTTTAGTAGCAGATATTCACTTCAACTATAAACTAGCGCTTGTAGCAGCAGAGGTTGTTGATTGTATCCGTATCAATCCTGGGAATATTGGTTCAAAAGATAGAGTGGCAGAAGTTGTAAAAGCTTGTCAAGCTCGTAACATCCCTATAAGAATCGGTGTAAATTCTGGTTCTTTAGAGAAACAATTTTTAAACAAATACGGTCAAACTTCTGAGGGAATGGTTGCATCTGCTGAGTATAATATTAAATACTTAGAGGACCTAGGCTTTAGTGATTTAAAAGTATCCCTAAAAGCAAGTGACGTTCAAAGAACAGTAGATGCATATAGAATGCTACGTCCTAAAAACAACTATCCATTTCATCTTGGTGTTACGGAAGCTGGAACTCTTTTTCACGCTACTGTTAAAAGCTCAATTGGTCTTGGTTCACTTTTACTTGATGGTATTGGTGACACGATGCGTGTCTCTATAACAGGTGAGTTAGAAGAAGAAATAAACGTAGCTCGTGCTATTTTAAAAGACAGCGGTGCGATGCCAGCTGGTCTAAATATAATCTCTTGTCCAACATGTGGACGCATTGAAGCGGACTTAGTTTCTGCAGTCGCTGAGATAGAAAAAAGAACAGCACACATAACTGCACCATTAAATGTTTCGGTTATGGGATGTGTTGTAAATGCAATCGGCGAAGCAGCTCATGCTGATGTCGCTATAGCTTATGGAAAAGGAAAAGGTCTCATAATGGTAAAAGGTGAAGTAATTGCTAACCTAAACGAAGATGAATTGGTTGATAAGTTTGTATACGAAGTTGAGAAGATGGCAAAGGAAAGTAATTAATGCAAGATAATTTATACAATCTTGCTTTTGAACGTTCAATACTTAGTTCAATAGTTTTTGAACCTCAACAATTTGATGAACTCAGCGTTGCATTAAGAAAAGACGACTTTTATCTTCCAGCTCATCAAGATATTTATACTGCTATGACAGCTCTTCTTCAAAAAGATCAACCTATCGATGAAGAGTTTATAAAAAAAGAACTTATCAAAATAAAGAAATTTGATGAACAGGTGATGATAGAAATTTTATCTGCCAACCCTATCTCAAATACAAAAGCCTATGTTAATGAAATAAAAGACAAATCATTAAAGCGTCATCTTCTAACACTTACGACTGAGATAAAAAGAGTTACAGTTGAAGAAGAACTTCCATCTGCAGAAGTGATAGACATAGTAGAAAAAAAACTATATGAGATAACTCAAGACAATCAGACAAGTGACTTTAAAGACTCTCCTCAAATGACATTTGACACTATGGAGTACATCAAAGAGATGAAAGCTCGTGGTAATAGTGTACTTGTTGGAGTAGATACAGGTTTTCATGAACTAAACAAGATGACTACTGGTTTTGGTAAGGGTGACTTAGTTATTATTGCTGCACGTCCAGCAATGGGAAAAACTTCTTTTATCTTAAACACTGTAAATTCTCTTATCATGCAAGGAAAAGGTGTAGCCTTTTTCTCGCTTGAGATGCCAGCAGAACAATTGATGCTAAGACTTCTTTCTATTCAAACTTCTATTCCACTTCAACAACTTCGTCTTGGAGATATGAATGATGACCAGTGGAGTGCACTTAATGGTTCTATAGACAAAATGAACTCGGCTAAACTTTTTGTTGATGACCAAGGTAGTCTTAACATCAACCAACTTCGCTCTAAACTTAGAAAACTAAAGAATCAGCATCCAGAGATTGAGATAGCTGTAATTGACTACCTTCAAATTATGCAAGGTACAGGTAATCAAGATAGACATATCCAAGTATCTGAGATTTCTCGTGGTCTTAAGATGCTCGCTCGTGAACTAGAGATGCCAGTAGTCGCTCTTTCTCAGCTAAACCGTGGACTAGAAGCTAGAAATGACAAACGACCTATGCTTAGTGATATTCGTGAATCTGGTTCTATTGAGCAAGATGCGGATATTATACTTTTTGTTTATCGCGATGATGTCTATCTTTACAAAGAAGAAAAAGAGCGAGAAAAAGCAGCTAAGAATGAAGGTAAAGAGTTTACCTCAGAATATGTAGAAAAAGAAGAAGAAGATGCTGAGATAATTATTGGAAAACAGAGAAATGGTCCAACTGGTCATGTTAAACTTGTTTTTCAGAAAAAACTTACTCGCTTCGTAGATGCACAACCAAAAGCTATAGAAACATCATACGAGCATATTGACACTAGGTCAGCTAACATTGACATGGGTGAATCAACAATAGCGATGCCGACCCTTTAGATGGCTTTAGAGAGAGTCAATCTTTTTACAAAAAAGGACTTTCTCTCTTTTTTACTTCTATGTCTTTTTATACTTTTTTACTCTTTACTTATAAACTTTCAAGACTATAAAAAACTAACACGCTTTGATACGCATCTCGTAGATGCAAATGTACTTAAACAGTACATAAAAACAAAAGGCACTAAAAGCTACCAGATTTTAAAACTAAAAACAGATGATGGTACTGTTTTTTACTCAAGTGCTAAAAAGAATTTTAAAGATGTAAAGGGCAAAAAATTATCTCTTGAAATCAGCACTAGACATATGACATTTTATGAGTACCTTACAAGTTTTTATGCCTACTCTAAAGTAATACATATAGATAAAACTCAAACACTAAAGCAAAAACTAAATTCATACATACAATCTCAACATATAAATAAAGATATAACAAACATTTACCAAGCTCTCTTTAGTGCAACTCCTCTTACTAAAGACTTACAAAGTACTTTTTCTTTTCTTGGAGTATCACATTTGCTTGCAATAAGTGGATTTCATTTGGGAGTATTAAGTGCTTTGCTTTTTTTCATCTTAAAACCATTGTATGGCTTTTTTCAAAACAGATACTTTCCATACAGAAATTCTAAATCAGACATCTTTTTAGTAGTAGCTTTTTCTTTGTTGCTCTATCTTTTATTTTTAGATTCTCCACCTTCCCTACTTCGTTCTTTTGCTATGCTTATAATTGGGTTTACACTTTATGATAGAGGTATAAAAATTATCTCGATGCAGACTTTACTTCTTACAGTCATGCTTCTTTTATCTTTTTTTCCAAAATTATTATTTGCACTTGGCTTTTGGCTTTCTGTGAGTGGGGTGTTTTATATATTTTTATTTCTCATTCATTTTAAGCATCTAAGTAAAATATGGCAATTTATTTTAGCTCCATCTTGGGTATATCTTATGATGTTACCACACTCTTTGGTAATTTTTTCTAGCTTTAGCATCTATCATCCACTCTCAATCATTTGGACAACACTTTTTACACTATTTTATCCCATTAGTATTTTTTTACATATCTTTGGATTTGGAAATTTATTTGATGGAATGTTAGAGAGTTTTATCTCTTTAGCTCAAAATAAAGTAACTGTAGTTTTAGGATATGAATGGTTAGCAATACACGTAACTTTATCACTTATTAGCATCTATAAAAAGAGTTTTGTTTGGCTATTGCTCTGCTCCAGCTTCTCTTTTTTGGTATATGCGATTTATCATGTAACATAGCTTTAAACCATATATAAAAATAATCCAAGAAACATAAATCCATAAAAATAAAAACATCATAATAGCAAATGATCCATACATAGTTGTGTAAGATTTATTGTAAAAAACGTATTCAATAAAAGCATTTTTAGAGATACTAAAGACTATGGAAATGATAAAAGAACTAATAAGAGATGCTCTTGGATTTATCTTTGTGTTTGCCCCTATCTGAAAGATAAGAAAAAACAATGCCCAGATAATTACATACGGAACAATAGGAAGAATATTTACACCAGAAGTTATTTCATTAGATGATATCATAATAGCTAACTGAGCAGTTATATAAAAAGATGCACCTAAAGCTATGGGAGTAAGAGTAAGCATAGTCCAGTACGTTGTGACTGATTCCCAAAGACTTCTTTGTTTAGCATGGAAGATTTTATTTGCAATGTATTCAAAGTTCTTAAAAAATAAGAGGGACGCTACTAAAATCATAGCAAGACCAATAACTCCCATCTTTGCAGAATTTGCCAAAAAACCATCAATATGACCCATAACAGCTTCTGAATTTACAGGCATGAGATTTGAGAATATAAATATTTTTATGCTTTCATAATGCTCTGAAAATGATGGTAAAGAAGTAAGAAGAGTGAGCATTATTAAAAGTAATGGGATAATTGTAAAGATAGTGTAAAAACTAAGACTTGCTGCAAAAAGAGTAAGTTCTTTATCAACAAAGGTGCTGATAAAGAACTTTAGATGTCTATAAAGATAATTGAGTTTACTTTTATCTATACTCACAACTATGACCTTTGTTTAATTAGTTAAGACCCATTTTAGAAGGATTCAAAATATTGTTCGGGTCAAAAGCTTTTTTAATTGATTTAAATAAGTTTAGTTCTTCTTCAGTAAATGCCATATGCATATAAGGTGCTTTTGCAAGACCTATGCCATGTTCACCAGATAAAGTTCCACCTAAGTCTATAGTAGCTTGAAAAACTTCTTCTATAGCTTGGTAACCAATCTTAACTTGCTCCTCATCACTTCCATCAACCATAACATTGGTATGAACATTACCATCACCTGTATGACCAAAACATGGAATATTTACATTGTATTTTTTAGCTATTTCATTAAATCTTGCAAGTAAGGCAGGTAAAGCTGCGCGAGGAACTGTTACATCTTCATTTAATTTTTTAGTTCCATAGATGCTAAGTGAAGGAGATGCATTACGACGAGCAAACCAGATATCTGCAGCTTCCTCTTCATCTTTTGCTATCTTAAATTGACTACATCCATTCTCACGAAAAACTTTCTCGATTTGACTCATCTGATAATTAAGATCATCTTCTAAGTTTGCATCAACATCTGTAACTAAAAGTGCTCCAGCATCTACTGGTAAACCTTTGTTAAAAGTTTGTTCAACTGCGCGTATAGTCAAGTTATCTAAAAATTCCATTGCAACTGGTGTAATACCGCTTGCCATTGTTTTATAAACAGCTTCCATCGCATCGTTGACAGTTGGAAATATTCCCATCGCTGTTTTATTTAACTTTGGTTTTGGGATAAGTCTTAGTGTAATCTCACTTAGCACTGCAAGAGTTCCCTCAGATGCTATAAGAATTCCACTTATGTTATAACCAGCAACGTCTTTAATAGTACGCTTACCAGCTTTAATGATGTCACCATTTGGTAAAACTGCACGAGTAGCCATTACATAATCTTTAGTAATTCCATATTTTGCAGCTCTCATACCACCAGCATTTTCACTTACATTTCCACCTAAAGTTGAATACTCTTGGCTAGCAGGATCTGGCGGATAAAAAAGACCTATCTTCTCAACTGCACGTTGCAAGTCCATGTTAATAACACCTGGTTGAACTATAGCTACCATATTTTTAACATCAATCTCTAAGATTTTGTTCATATGTTTTTCCATAGCTAAAATGATTCCACCAGAACTAGGAAGTGAGCCGCCAGTAAAACCGCTACCTGCTCCACGAGGAACTATAATTATTTTATGCTCGTTACAGTACTTTAAAATTGCACTGATATCATCTTCATTTTTTGGAAACACAACAGCATCTGGTTCAAAATGAGCCCTTGTTGCATCGTAAGAATAAGCAATTAAGTGAGCTTTATCACTATATACATTATCCTCACCGACGATACTAGTAAAATGTTTTAAATGCTTAGAATCTATCATTTTGAAGCCTTCTCTTCGTAATTTAAAATTAGTTTTTGTAACTCTTTATTATCAGGATTAGCTTGTGTTAAAAGTTGGTAATAGTAAGGTTCATAAGATAGTAGAACATCACTTCCTTCTCCCCACCATGAAGAATCTATCTCTTGAACTCTTGTATAAAAAGGAAGTCGTGTGTCTTCTTGTTTTAGCTTTGCATCTGTAATAGCTAGTATTTTAAAGCTTCTGGCATCTAAAGTAAATAGTTTCTCATCTATGTACATAAAGATAATACCTACTGAAGTAGCTATTGAAAACTCGGTAAAATCTGCTCTTAGGGGAGTTGGATGTCCATTAAAAGATAGCAGAGTTGCAAAAATATCTGAATGAATCCACTGCAAGTTCTTTACACTTCTCGTGATTCTATGATAAATCTCATCACTTGGAGCTATTAACAAACCTCTTGAATATCCAAAAGCCAAAACTGCAGTATCACCAATAGAAACCTTCCAATTACCAGTTGGTAAAGCATTTGTCTTAAGAGCAGTATAAGGACTCATTTTAAGCTTTGCTATTTCATTTTCTTTATCAAAGTCTATAACTTCTATGCTTTGTAGAACAACTATATGATCTTTAGTAATTTCATGTGATATAAAACCGTTCATTCCTACATCTATTTTATCTATCTTTATTGTTGCAATATTATTATCTAAATCAACACTAATAATAGGAGACTTTACAATCCCAGCCATCAGTTCTAAAGCAAGAACCAAAATTAAAACTATATATTTCATTCACTCTCTTTTTAAATTATATAAAGCGATTATATCTTAACTAAGCCAATTTTTGTTAAGGTTACAAAATATTTTCATTAGGCTTATATTTTATGATACGTTTTTTTCTATTTTTAATACTTACAATTACTCTTTTTGGATCTGAAGTTGAACGATTTCGATGGTCAAGTGGTGAGACTTACCTTGTCTTTTTAGAAAAACAAAACCTTCCAGTACAAGAGCTTTACTATGACCTTGATGTTGAGGATCAAAGACTAACAGCCGAGATGCGAACGGGCGTTCACTACCAGATTCTCAAAGACAACAAAGGCATTATTGAACAAGTTTTGCTTCCTCTTAATGATGAACTTCAAATTCATATCTTTAAACATAAAGGGGCGTACCACTTTGAAGCTATTCCAATTATAAGCGATACAAAGACTGAAGCGTTTAGTATTACTATAAACAACTCTCCTTACTATGATATTATAAAAGCAACAGGCTCGAAAAAGTTAGCTCAAATATTTGTATCTAACTTCAGAAACTCACTCAATTTTAAACGTGATCTTAGAAAAGGTGATACTCTAGTAATGGTGTATGATCAAAAATACCGTCTTGGTCATCCATTTTCTATGCCAATCCTAAAAGTTGCAATGATTGAGATGCGACATAAAAAACATTTTATTTACTTGAATGATGACGATAGATATTATGATGAAAGAGGACATGAGGTAGAAGGTTTTTTACTTGCCCGCCCTGTTCGTGGAGCTAGAATCTCATCATATTTTACCAAGAGAAGATTTCATCCAATACTAAAGAAATGGAGAGCACATCTAGGTATTGACTACGCAGCAAGACGCGGTACACCAATAGTTGCTGCAGGAAGTGGAACAATCACATATGCAGCTAGAATGGGAAGTTATGGTAATCTTATTAAAATCCGTCATGCAGATGGATATGAGACAAGATATGCTCATATGAAATCTTTTCGAAGAGGAATCAGAAGAGGCAAATACGTTAAAAAAGGTCAAACTATAGGCTATGTTGGGACAACTGGACGATCAACAGGACCACACCTTCACTTCGAACTTAGAAAACATGGTCGAGCTATAAATCCTTTACGGGTTGTTCAAGTAACTACCAAGAAGTTAAAAGGTAAAGAAAAAAAAGCGTTTTTAAAACTTAAAGAAAATTATGACCAAAGAGTCAATTTACATCTAGAAAATAAAACACAGTTTAGTAGACCTACAAAAGTTCAAACAATTTGTTACTTCAACAATGGTCAACCTAGTGAGTAAAATAGACTCTATACATGAGTTGTCCAATCCAAAATTTATACAACCCATAAAGATAAACTACACGCAAAATAAAAAGAAAAAAGTATGGGAAGCTGTAATAAGTCATGATAGCGTAGCAATACTTCTTTACCATACACAAAAAAAAGCCTTTGTTATTGTAAAACAATTACGAGTTCCTGTTTTAAATGCTAACAAAACTGATGGTATGACACATGAACTATGTGCTGGAATAGTTGATAAAAACATAAAAAACATAGAGATTGCAAGAGAAGAAGTTCTTGAAGAGTGCGGTTACAATATAGCTGTTGAAACAATAGAAGAAATCACTTCTTATTATACAAGTGTTGGAATTAGTGGTGCTAAACAAACTTTTTATTTTGCACAAGTTGATGATAGCATGAGAGTAAATGATGGTGGCGGACTTGGAGATGAAGAGATAGAAGTTTTATATATACCTCTGCATAAAGCTAAAGAATTTATGTTTGATGAATCTTACCAGAAAACTCCTGGTCTCATGATGGGATTTTATTGGTTTTTTGATGCCATCAGCCATGAGCGTATGGTACTCAAAGAACTTTAGTATACTAACCGAATTCTATAGGGTCCATATCGACCTCTGCTAAGTCAACTTTGCATCTAGCAATAGCTTTAATTATGTCCGTACTTTTATCTGAACGAAGAAGTATTTCAAATCTGTATTTATTTGCGATTCTCTCAACTGCACACTTTCCAAAACCAACCACTTCTATGTTTGAAATTTGAGATAATAACTCTTGCATCTTACGCATCTGTTCCTGTGCTTTTGCCCCATTTTTATGAGAAAACAAGATTCGACACAGTTTTTTATATGGAGGGTACAGATCTTGTCTATAAATTTTTTCCTCTTGTAAAAACTCTTCATAGTTGTTTATGTAAGTACTGAAAAATTCTTCATTAAAAGTTTGAACTAAAACCTTCGCATTTTTTGCTCTTCCACTTCGACCAGAGACTTGAATAAGTGAAGAGAGAGCTTTTTCTCTCGCTCTGTAATCGCTCATATTTAACATATTGTCCATGCCTAAAACTACCGCTAAAGTTACGCCATGATAATCATGTCCTTTACTTAGCATCTGTGTTCCTACAAGTATGTCAGTCACATGATTGTTAAACCTAGCAAGAGCTTTTTTAAGTTTGTTGGCTGTAGTTATAGCATCTCTGTCAAACTGCTCTACTCTAGCATCTACAAACTCTTCATTTATAACTTTTACAGCCTCGGCAGTTCCAAGTCTTGAGCTTATAAGTGAAGGACTTCCACACTCAGTACAAACTTGAGGAATAGCTTGTGTATAGTTACAGTAGTGACACTTCAATGCATGAGATTTTTGATGGATACTCATACCAATACTACAAAATACACACTGAGTAGTATGTCCACAATCTTGACATATAAGATATTTGAAATTTGCCCTTGTTGGAAGAAAAACGATTGATTGATCTTTTGCATCTAGAGTACTTCTTAGATTTTGTAAGATAAGAGGAGAAAGAGTTTCGGCTGACTTCTCGTATATGAATTCTCTCTTTGTAGTAAAAAAACCACCTTTAAGTCTGTAATATGGAAACTTTGTAAAAGAGTTTAAAGATGGTGTTGCACTTCCTAAAACTACAGGAACTTTGTGCAATCTTCCCATATAAATAGCTATATCTTTAGCATTATATCTAGGTCGTGATGATGATTTATAACTGTCATCATGCTCTTCATCTACAACTATTAAACCCAAATCATTTATGGGTAAAAAAAGAGTTGAACGAGGACCGGCTACTATTCTAGCGCTTCCATTATAAATCTTTTCAAGTGCTTTTCTTTTTTGCAAAGGAGTTAGTTTTGAGTGCCACATAACAACAGCCTCACCAAAATGATGTTCAAGTCTTTGACTCATTTGAGGTGTTAGAGATATCTCAGGCATTAGAAAAATTGAACGTTTAGAAGATGCAATCATCTCCTCAAAATATTTCATGTATATTTCTGTTTTACCACTACCAGTATCACCAAAAAGAAGTGAAGTTTGGTGTTGTTTTAAAAATTCTAATGTTTTTTCTTGGTTTTTGGAAAGTGTTATATCAGGAAGTGAGGCTTCAGCCTCGCCTATAAACTCTTGCGAGACTAAAGTCTCACTTCCAAATGGTACCATCAACCCCAAAGCTTCACCTAAAGAACAGACATAATAAGTTGAAATAAATTTAGCTTGTTTTATTTGTTTTTCTGAGTAAATAAACTCACTAATTTCCAATATTTCTAATGTCTTAAATTCCGGTTTATTTATTGAAGAAAGAATAACGCCATTTACAGTTCTATTTCTAACATTTACACTTACTTTAGTCCCAATATTTATGAGTTGTGATGAGTTATATGTAAATGGCTCAAGAGGAGAGCCAAGAAGTGAGATATTATAGTAGTTCAATTTTTATAAGAGGAATTAATTAGTTAAGTTTGAGCAATAAGTAGCTGCAGCATTTGTACACACGAATTTACCATCAGATTGAGTATAAGTAAATCCAACATTAGTTCCTGATACATTATAGTTATAAGTACTTGTAGCGTTTGTATCAGTTCCTGTACTAGTCCAATTTCCAGAAGTGTTCTTATCAGTTACTGGGTACATTAACACACCAGCAAAAAGACCACCATTGTTTAACTCTATACCAGATATATAAGCTGAATCACCTTTTATGAGTCTAACTTGTCTCTCGCTAACGATGCCAGAACGAACAGAAGCAATGTCTGAGCGACCTTTTGCTATCTCAGCATCTGTACGAGTTGCAGCGAATTTAGGAATAGCTACAGCAGCTAAAATACCTAAAATTACAATAACAAATACAAGTTCTATCATTGTGAAAGCAGTTTTTAAATTTTGCATTAAAAAATCCTTGGAAAAATGTTTAAAGTATTTATTATATTAGCATGATTTAGATTATTTTAGTTTGAAGTTTTGTTTTTGTGATTTTTAAATGGAGATGATTTTGTTGTATAAGTTCCCAAGATAAACTTGGGAACAAAAAAATTTCTAGATTAATAAACTACACCAGCTCCACCAAATGAATGTAATTTCTTTAAATCTGCAACAGCACCTTGAATACCTGTACATAATTGTGTAGAAGTATCACCACCATTTCCTACAGTAAGATTTCCGTCTGCTACACTATGAAAAGTTACACGAATACAAGAAGAAGCAGCGGCTGTACCACCGTAGTCTATTGTATCACCATCAACTAGAGAAGCATCTGTTACAGATAAATTTACATTGGTAATATCAGCAACATCTCTAGTAGAGTATGTACCCTGTGCCGTATAATAACTACCTAAATCTGACACTAATGTTGCAATATCAGATGCACCTTTTGAAACTTCTGCATCTGTACGCGTAGCAGCAAGCTTTGGAATAGCGACAGCCGCTAAAATACCTAAAATAACGATAACAAAGATCAATTCGATCATAGTAAAACCAGCTCTTTTCATAAAGAACTCCTTGAGTTTAAAAAATTGAGTTACACTAGTAACCTTGTAAGAATTATCCATCAGATAGTATTAAACTTTGCTGAATTAGCTGTTATTTTTCATTTATAATAAATAATAATATAAAAATTCACTGTTTAAACTCTAAAGTAATTATTGGAACTAAATTTGCTTATTCAGTAATAAATAAAGGAGTTTTCATGAGCATAGAAATATCACGTACACATGGATTGATCTCAGATGCCCTAGATTACAGAGCTATGAGACAAGATATGATATCTTCAAACATTGCAAATGCTGATACTCCTTTTTATAGACCAAGAGATGTAAGCTTTTCAGATGCATTAGCGCACAAAAAAGCTGAGTTACTAAATGAAGGCTCCGATAAGCTAGCTCTTGCGCAAACCAATTCTTCTCATATTCCACTTACAAGTGAAAAAAGTTCTTATAAACCTACAACATTTTACAGAGATGGACATATGGCAAGAAACGATGGTAATAGTGTTGACTTGGATGTTGAAACTACAGAGATGAGTAAAAACTCTACTATGTTCAACGCTCTTATCCAAGCAAATAAAAAAGATAGCATGATTTTCAAAAGTGTTATAGACGCTTCAAGCAAAGTAAGTTAAGGATAAACGATGTCATTTTTAAGTAGTTTTGATATTAGTGGTTACGGCTTAAGTGCTCAGCGTGTTCGTGTAAATACTATCTCTCAAAATATCGCAAATGCACAAACAACTAGAACTGAAGAAGGTGGACCATACCGAAGAAAACAAGTTGTTTTTAAAGCTATTGACTTTAACGAACAATTTAACAAAGCTTTGGGAAAGATGACAAATAGTGCTAAATATGAAGACCCTTTAAATGAAGGCGATTTTGGCAAAAAAGTGAATCCTGCTATAATGAGTGTAATAGTTGATAAAATATCAAGAGATGACAGTGAACCTAATATGAAATTTGATCCATCGCATCCAGATGCAGATGCAAATGGTTATGTTTCGTATCCAAATATTAATCCTGTTATAGAAATGGCCGATTTAGTAGAAGCAACTCGTTCTTATCAAGCAAATGTAGCAGCATTTGAGAGTTCAAAAGATATGGCAAACTCTGCTATTTCATTATTGCAGTAAAATTAAGGATAAATCGTGAGTGAATTTGGAAAAATAAATGCTTTATCAGGAACATCAACAGCCGAGCTTTTAAAACAAAAAAGTGATGTTGGTAGTGCCGCTGGTGGTGATTTTGCTGGTCATTTAAAGTCTGCCCTTAATGAAGTAAATGAACTTCAGGAAAATAGTGAGGTGGCTATTGGTGATATGGCAACTGGACAAGTAAAAGATCTTCATCAAGCAGCACTTGCTATAAACAAAGCAGAAATCAGCATGAAACTTATGTTAGAAATCAGAAACAAGGCTCTTAACGCATACAAAGAACTTGGTAGAACACAGTTATAATTTGTCAATAAAGCTTTAGATTTTTAAAGCTAAGAATGTATAACTCTTATGATATAATCTGCACAAAAAAGTAACTAATTTGAAAAACCAAAACAAAAGCAAAAAAATATTTCTTTTATATACTCTCATAAGTATTGGTTTTTTTATCTTTTTAAGTGTAATGTTACTAACAGTTTTAAAATCCCGTCACTTACCATCTTTGTATACAAAAGATTCTTCTAGAGCACAAAGAGGATCCATCATCAGCGCCGATGGCTTTCATCTCGCTACTACAAAAAAGCTTTATAAAGCTGTTGTTAACACTCACTATATAGACCCTCAAAAAATGGAACTTTTTACTGAACTCTTTAGCATCTACTCTGGTATTAGCTCAAAAGAAATCAAAGAAAAACTCTCTAAAAGAAAAGGGGTAGTAGTTCTCAGCTATAACATCCCAGAAAAAAGAGCACAATACTTAAAAAGACTTGCCTTTGAATTAAGACGTTACAATGTTTTTGTAGAGATAAAAAACCCTAGAACAGGGAATACAACACTTCATGGACTTAGTGTGATTGAAAGTGGAGAAAGTAGAGATTACCCTTATGGTAATCTATTAACTCCTATCATAGGTTATCCACATAAAGTAGAAGAAGATGGTTACACTTATATAAAAGGTGTAAAGGGGATTGAAAGAAGGTTTGAAGAAGCTCTTGGAGCACGTCAAGATGAGTTAAGCCAAGGAAAAAGAGATGTAAATGGATACATTATCTTAAATAAAGAAAGCTTTTCAAAACCAAATATAAATGGACTTGATGTACAACTAAATATTCCCGTAGCACTACAAATAAGAATCGAGAAGATGCTCGACTCAATGAAAGAAAAGATAGGGGCAAAGCAAATTATATGTGCAATAATGAATTCCAAAAATGGGAAAGTCATAACAATCGCTAGTTCAAATAGATTCTCTCCAAAAAACATTCAAAGAAGTGATTATCCATCTTTAAACAGTTCTATGACGGAGTATAGTTTTGAGCCTGGTAGTGTTATGAAAACTATAACGTTTTCTTTACTGCTTGATAAAGGTCTTGTAAACCCATATGATTTGGTAAATGGCCATAATGGACGATTTAAAATAGGCAGAAAAGTCATAACAGATGAGCATAGATTTGATTGGCTTAGTGCTGAGAATGTCATAGTTCACTCATCAAACATAGGTATAGCACAGTTAGCACAAAAATTAAGTGGTAGTGAATTTTATGATGGTCTTTTAAAATTTGGATTTTCCAAAAAATCTACACCTGACTTAATGTATGAAAGAGAGGGCTCCATCCCTGACGCTACTCAGTTGAACAATGAAATATATAAAGCTACCTCTTCTTACGGTTATGGTATACGAGTAAATCTTATGCAACTTATCCGTGCATATAGTGCTTTTAGCAACAATGGTAGAATCATTACCCCCAAACTTGTAAGTAACTTTATAGATGCCAGAGGTCAAATAATACCTATAGAAAATGAAAAACAGATCCAAGTTATAAAAAGTTCTACAGCAAACAGAGTACAAAAAATTCTAATAAAAACAGTTAATGAAGGAACTGGTAAAAAAGCAAGAACTGAAGGTTTAATTATTGGTGGGAAAACTGGAACAGCCCATATAGTTGAAAGAGGTCAATATGTAAATAAATACAACACTGCCTTCTTAGGTTTTGCAAATGATTTGGAAAATGAATATACAATGGGAGTGATTGTTATTAAACCAAAGAGCAGCCAGTTTGCAGCACAAACAGCTGTTCCAGTCTTTAAAAAAGCTGTTGATATTATGGTTGAAGAAGGGTATCTAAAGCCAAATATTGTCAAGTAGTCTTGTATTGCCAACAATGACTTCAACCAAAATAACACTATTTCCAATTTCAACTTTTTTAATGAGTTCAAAATCACGGTTAAGAACTGCAACATAATATATTTCTAGTGGATGGAGAGTTTCTTTCATTTTATTTATTATTGTCTGTGCATCTACTATATTTTGCGTAATCATCTTTGCTGCTAATTGAAGTGATGATGAAATTTTCAAAGCTTCTTGTCTTTGTGATGAAGAGAGATATGCATTTCTACTACTAAGGGCTAAGCCATCACTCTCTCTAACAGTACCTACCTCAATAATTTCAACGCTCATAAAAAACTGTTTTACCATTAATTTTATAAGATTTAATTGTTGGGCATCTTTTCTTCCAAAATAAGCCCTAGTCGGACTAACTATGTTTAGAAGTTTCATCACAACTGTAAGTACACCATCAAAATGTCCTGGTCTACTTGCCCCTTCTAGTACATAGCCTCTAACTTTTGGAGCTAAGATGCTCGCTTCATCATCACCATACATGTTAGGTGCATCTGGAAAGAACAAAACATCTACACCGCTAAGCTCACAAATCTTTTTGTCTGCTTCATCTTTTCTTGGGTAATTGCCTAAGTCTTCACCTTGTAAAAATTGCGTAGGATTTAGAAATACAGACACAACAACAAGCTCGTTGTCTTTCCTTGCTTGTTTGATGAGAGTTATGTGCCCATCATGTAATGCACCCATAGTTGGAACAAACCCAACTGTTTTATTAGAATTCTTCAAATACTCTTTTAATTCTATTGGAGTAGATATAATCTTCATTTTAAGCCTCAATTTAATATAATCGCATTATATAACAAATAGGTTTATTTATGGATAATTACGAATATACAGAACTCTTAAAAAATTTAAATTTGAAAATGGACAATATAACAAGTGTTGTTGAACCAGATAAACTCCAAGCTAGACTAGATGAGATAGAAGAACTAGAGAATGTGCAAGAATTTTGGAACGATGCCTCAAATGCTGCAAAAATTCAAAAAGAAAAAACTCAGGCTCAAAGAAAACTCAACAAATATTCTGTTGCTAAAGATGCAATAACAGATGCAATAGAGCTTTATGAAATGGCAAAAGAAGAAAATGATGAAGAGACCATAGAAGCATGTTATAGTGAAAGTGAAGCTTTAGAGCAGTTTATACTAAACATGGAAGTTGAAGTCCTTTTGAGTGGTGAGACTGACTCTAACAATGCTATTGTTTCCATTCATCCCGGAGCAGGTGGAACAGAATCACAAGACTGGGCAGAGATGCTTCTTCGTATGTACAAAAGATGGGCAGAGAGACATGCCTTTAGTGTAGAAATTTTAGACTACCAAGTTGGAGATGAAGCTGGAATAAAAGATGTTTCCATACTCATAAAAGGTGAAAATGCCTATGGTTATCTAAAGGTAGAAAATGGGATACACAGACTTGTACGCATCTCCCCATTTGACTCAAATGCAAAACGACATACTTCTTTTAGTTCTGTTATGGTTTCTCCTGAGATTGATGATGATATAAACATAGTTGTAGAAGATAAGGACATTCGTATAGACACTTACCGCGCAAGTGGTGCAGGTGGTCAACATGTTAATAAGACTGAATCAGCTATTCGTATAACGCATCTAGAGACAAACGTTATTGTTCAATGTCAAAATGGCAGAAGCCAGCATAAAAACAAAGCGACTGCTATGAAAATGCTAAAGTCTCGTCTTTATGAACTAGAACTTGCAACTCAAAAAGCAGAAGCTGACGGTGTTGAGAAAAGTGAAATAGGATGGGGACATCAAATACGTTCTTATGTTATGCAACCATATCAGCAAGTAAAAGACACTAGAAGTAATGAAGCCTACTCAAATATATCTGGAATCTTAGATGGAGATATAGATAAAATGATCGAAGATGTTTTAATAGCTCAAAATAAGGGTTAAGACATCGTCAAAATAAGTACCTCAATAGTTCCATCTCTCTCAAGATGGAACAAACATAGTCTCTACTTTGAGCTTCCGTGAACATTTTTCTTTGAAAAACATTCCATACGCTCAAGACTATGTATCTTCTTTCTTCTTTAAGAAACTATAACCTAAAAACCCAACACCAAGAATCATACTGATAATAGTTAAGTATTGCTTTTGCTTAGCCTGAGTATTTTTCAATTCTTTAAGAAATTTAGAAGTATCATGTTTAGGCTTTTTACCTGAGCTTCCACTTCCTCCAGCCACTTTTGCTTCCATTCTAGCCACATTTGCAGCCGCAATCTCATTTTTAGTGTATCCTACTTTAGGTGTAATCCAAAATTGAACTACAAATCCAATAACAAGCATTAATGCACCAATACTTCTAAATATTAATATTTTATGTTTTATAAAAAATTCCAAAACTTACCCTTTAAATTATCCAATTAGTTTACTAATTATAATGTAAATTATGTCAAAATAGCAACATGAACTTACTTAAAGAATTTTCACTTGAGGACACGTGCTCATATCTCAAGGATAAGCAGCAAATTACTCACTATAAAGTTATAGATGATTGTGATGAAGATCAGTGTCAAGAGCTTATTGAGAGAGGTTATCGTAGATTTGGCAAGATGTATTTTAGACCTATATGCTTAGGATGCGATGAATGCAAAAGCATTAAAATTGATGTAAAAAATTTTAAATTCTCAAAATCACAAAAAATATTTATAAAAAAAGCGACTTTTATCAAAAGTTATATACAAATACCAACAATGACACAGGCACATCTAGATCTTTTTGAAAAATACCATCTACATATGGAAGAGAAAAAAGGTTGGCAACACAACCAGACAAGTCCACAAAACTACTATAGCTCATTCGTAAACGGACATAATGGCTTTGGTTATGAAGTTTTGTATTATGATGGAGACAAGTTAATTGGTGTTGACCTTATAGATATACTTAAAGATGGTATCTCATCTATATATTTTTATTATGACCCTGATTACTCGAAGTATGGACTTGGTACGTTATCACTGTTAAATCAGATAAAGTTTGCTGCGTCGCAAGATAAAGCATGGATATATCTAGGCTACTATGTAAAAGAATGCCCTTCTTTATCATATAAAGCTAACTATATGCCGTATCTTACACTACAAGGAAGACCAAGAGACGAAGATGAATTTAATTGGGTTTAGTTAACTCTTCAACTTGTTCTTTACGGATATTGCTTTTTGTTTTAAGGAGTTCTTGTTCTAATGTTTTTTGTATAGATTCTTGTTTCTCTTTATCTTTTAAGCGGATACGTTTTATTTTTGCTTCTTGAATTTGTTTTTTTGTAATTGCTTTTTTCTTGAGTCTGTTTTGTTTCAGATTTAGCTTCTCATCTTCATCTAAATATTCTTGTATTACTCCAGATGCATTCATATCTGCGCAGTTTACATCATAATACTCAAGAATCTCTCTCTTGTATTTTTGTGTATCTAGCAATCCAGAATTAACCGTTTTAAAAAAGAGGTCATTATTCTTAATATCCATAGATGATTTAAAAAAACTAACTATAGTTCTATGAAAAAAGTCATTTGTTTTAGATAGAGTTCGGATCTTTTGAAGATAAACTCCTTTATCCTTTGTTTGCTCACCAGCTTCAATTGCATAAGCAATATCTTTGGCTTTATAAACTTCTTTTACATAAGAATCTATCTTGTTTTCATATATTAAATATTCTGGTATTTCTTTTAACTTTTCTATTTTTTCTACATTGTCATATATAACATCACCAAGGGCTGAATATACAGTTGGATTACCTGCTGTTAAAAGTGTTGCAAGGAGAGATAGAATAACTATTTTTATCATAAAATTTCCATAAATTTATTTTAAGTATTATATCAGAATTATAATGACAGAATTTATTATTAACTCAATAAGATGAAGAGGTATATAAGAGTTTAGGAGTAAGAAGAGTTACCCCCTTAAAAAGGGAGTAAAGTAGATTGACTAGCCGTTTCTCTTTTTCTGAATTTCTTCAGATACATTTCTTGGAACTTCTTCATAATGATCAAATTCCATTGAATATGTAGCACGTCCTTGAGTTGCAGAACGAAGGTCAGTTGAATAACCAAACATTTCAGCAAGTGGAACAAATGCATCAACAATTTTGTTACCTGAACGCTCACCCATATTATTGATTTGACCACGACGACGATTAAGGTCACCAATAACGTCACCCATATAGTCTTCAGGAACTTCAACTTCAACTTTCATCATTGGTTCAAGGATAGAAGGTCTAGCCTTACGACAACCCTCTTTGAATCCCATAGATGCAGCAAGTTTAAACGCCATTTCATTTGAATCCACATCATGGTATGAACCATCATATAATACGATATCAATATCTTCCATTGGGTAACCAGCAAGAACACCACTACCCATTGTCTCAGCACAACCTTTTTCAACTGCAGGAATAAATTCTTTTGGAATTGCTCCACCTTTGATTTCATTGTGGAAAACAAAACCTGTTCCAGCAGTACCTGGCTTGATTCTAAGGTAAACATGACCAAATGCACCACGACCACCAGATTGTTTAGCATATTTGTATTCTTGTTGAACTTCGTCTTTAATTGACTCACGGTAAGAAACCTGAGGAGCACCAACTTCAGCTTCAACAGCAAATTCTCTTCTCATTCTATCTACAAGAATTTCAAGGTGTAACTCACCCATTCCTGAAATAATAGTTTGACCAGTTTCATCATCTGTATGAACTCTAAATGATGGATCTTCAGCAGCTAATTTACTTAGTGCAATACCCATTTTTTCTTGGTCAGCTTTAGTTTTTGGCTCAACAGCAACAGAAATAACTGGTTCTGGAAAGTCCATTCTTTCAAGAACAACTTTTTCATCACCTTGACATAAAGTATCACCAGTAGTAGTTGCTTTAAGACCAACAACTGCACCGATTTCTCCTGCATAAATAGCTTTAACTTCTTCACGTTTGATAGCATGCATTTTAACAATACGACCAATTCTTTCTTTTTTGTCTTTAGTCGAGTTATGAACGAATGAACCAGCTTCTAATGAACCACGGTAAACACGAATAAAAGTTAAAACACCAACAAATGGGTCAGTCATAATCTTAAATGCTAATGCAGCAAAATCACCGTCATCAGTTGAAGGAACAGCAACTTCTACTTCTTCATC
>JBLIEY010000007.1:0-33481 GCA_047633475.1 Sulfurimonas sp. | reverse complement strand
TATCACCTTTAGTATAAGAAATATCAAATCTAACTATATCAACATCTAATTCTCTTAAATATAAAAAACTTGTATGTATTGAACCTAACCTATCAATGGCAATTAAAACACCCATATCTCTTAATGATTTCAGAGTAGAATTATATTTATAAATTTGTGAATAATATTCTATTTCACTAAGTAAAAATATAAGTCTATTTTTTGTTTTTTTATTACTACTTATAAGTTCTTTTGCTTTTACTAAAAAACTTGGATTTCTAAGTGAACTTGGTGATATACTAATAGCAAACATTTTTTTAGAATCAGCATAGCAGTTAGCAATATTATTCTCTAAAATCATTAAATCAAAATCTACCATTAATCCTAGTTTGTTTAAAATTTTCATATATTTTTTTTGGTGTATAATATTTTCATCTGGAGTTTTTAACTTTACAAAACACTCTTTTATAACACTAACATCATTTTCAAAAACATCTTGTGTCATCACTATAAAGGATCTCTCTTTAATAGCATTTATAACAAATGACTCGAGTTTATCAGGATTTATTTCATTATTAGTTTTACTAATTAGTTTTTGATTTTTCTTTGCTTCTTGTATTTCAAAAAGATTTTCTATCAAAAATTCTAGTTTATTTGAAAAGCTAGTATCAGTTATACCGCCAGTAATTTTAACCTCTATATCATCAACTGTAAATTCATCACTTTTTAAACAAAGTAATTCAAACATACTTAGATGTTGACTCTTTGTACCCTTCAATCCAACAACAAAATCTCCACCTTTTATATGTCCGACAGGAAAGTTATATAATTCTTTACTTTGTAAGTATTTAGATACCCAGAAAATAACTTTTTTTAAAACCTTATCACCATTTTTTATACCATAACGACTATTAATATCACTAATATTATCTACACTTATTAAAAGTAATGTATATTCATTATTTTTTTTTATTTCTTTTTTAAGATAAGAATAGAGATATTCTCTTGTAAATGTTTTAGTTACTGATTCAGTAATTCTTATATCAAAACTTTTATATATAATAAAAAAAATAAAATAGATACTAAATAAAATTAGTAAAATAGATTCTATATAAAAAAGTGAATCTAGGCTTTGATAATTTGTAATTAATGTATTTGAGATGAGTATTAAAACAAGAATAAAGATGGGAAGTCCCATCCTAAGTGCTAGTTTAAAGCGATATTCCCTCTCTTTTATTTGAGGAAGTAGCATTTAAAAATTTATTCTTTATAAATTAAACATCGAGATGTTTAACATCTTTTGCATGTGTTTCAATATAATTACGACGTGGTTCAACTTCATCACCCATAAATAGAGTAAATGCATCAGATGCAACTTCAGCATCATCAATTGTAACTTGAAGTAAAACACGATTTTCAGGAGTCATTGTTGTTTCCCAAAGTTGATCTGGATTCATCTCACCTAGACCTTTATAACGTTGTATATATGCACCTTTTTTAGCATAGTCATTAATATTTTCAAGTACTTTTAAAATATCTTCTTCAAAACTAATATCCCATTCTTGAATCTTTTTGAAAACAAAACTTGCTTCATTAAAGTGAGGTGCAGCAAATAGTTCATCATTAATTAGTAATTCTTCCATTCCATCTTTAGTTTGAACAAAAATATGAATAGCATCTTCAGTTATACTTTTAGTTAAAATATTATTTCCATTAGAAATTAAAAATTTCTCAACTTTTTCATACATTGATTTTATATCTAGACCAATTAAATCTGGATTTTCAATAAAATAACGAATTAAATCAACTAGTGCATATCTACGTTCTAATGCAACAAGAGATCCTCTGTAGTGATCAACCATTCTAAAATATGAAACTAAGTCATTATGTCCAACACCATCAACAGACAAAGATTCAATTCCGTTTTCAATAAGATAATCATTCATTTCACGATCGTCTTTAAAATAAATTTCTTTTTTACCTTTTTTATAACGGTAAAGTGGTGGTTGAGCTAAGTATAAATAACCTTTTTCTACAACATCACGAAAATGACGGAAGAAAAATGTAAGAAGAAGAGTTTGAATATGAGATCCATCAACATCCGCATCGGTCATTATTATAAGTTTATGATAACGAAGCTTTTCTTCATTATATTCTTCACCAATTCCACAACCCATTGCTGTAATCATGTTAGTAATTTCATCTGATTTTAGAATTTTTTCAAGTCTTGCTTTTTCAACATTTAGTATTTTACCTTTAAGTGGTAAAATTGCTTGAAAAACACGATCACGACCCATTTTTGCTGATCCACCAGCAGAATCACCTTCTACCAGATAAAGTTCACATATACTTGCATCTTTACTTTGACAATCAGCTAATTTACCAGGAAGTGTACCAACACTCATAGAATCTTTTCTACGCGTTAAATCACGAGCTTTTTTAGAAGCTTCACGTCCACGAGCTGCTAAAAGTGCTTTTTGAACTATAACTTTTGCTTCTAAAGGATTTTCTTCAAAATATTTTGAGAAAGTTTCATAAGTTGCTTTTTGAACTAATGGCCTAACATATGTATTTCCAAGTTTACCTTTTGTCTGACCTTCAAATTGTGGTTCCGGTACACGAGCTGAAATGATAGCTATTAAACCTTCTCCACTATCTTCTCCAGTAATTTTTACATCTTTCTCTTTTGCTGCACCATTTTTTGTATTATATGTAGATATTACACGAGTTAACGCTGCACGAAATCCTGCTTCATGTGTACCACCATTAGGTGTACGAATATTATTTACAAAAGAAACTACTTTTTCTTCATATGAATCATTATACATTAAAGCTATATCAAATTCAATATCTTCTATTTTTGATGTAAATGAATATGTTGTTGATATTTGTACTTTTTTATTCATATCATCAACGTACTGAGCTATACCACCTTCAAAATGATAACTCTCAGTTATATCTGTTCTCTCATCTGTAAAATTTATAGTTATAAATGGATTTAAATATGCTAATTCTTTAAATCTTTTTGATAAATATTCATATTCAAAAGTTGTAGTTTCAGTAAAAATACTTGGATCTGGTGAAAATTCAATTGTTGTACCTGTTTTACGAGTTTTTCCTACTACAGCTAAAACTTCTTGAGGTATACCTTTTTTAAAATTTTGTTCAAATACTTCTTTTTCTCTATAAATAGTCATTTTTAAATCAGCAGAGAGAGCATTTACAACAGAAACACCTACACCATGTAGACCACCAGAAACTTTATAAGTATCTTTATCAAACTTACCACCAGCATGAAGTACAGTTAAAACAACTGTTGCTGCACTTATTCCTTCTGTTGGATGCATATCAGTAGGAATACCACGTCCATTATCACTTACTTTACAAGTTCCCTCTTTTGTAAGAGAAATATTGATTGTATCACAGTGACCAGCCATTGCTTCATCAATAGAGTTATCAATTACTTCATAAACTAAGTGATGTAAACCTCTATGACTTGTATCACCAATATACATACCTGGACGTTTTCTAACAGCTTCTAGACCTTTAAGGACTTTAATATTACTAGCACCGTAATTTTCCATTAACATCTCCATATTTTGCATAATTAAAGACATTTTATCTAATGTTTACTAAAATAAAGTTTTATGAGATTTTTTTTGTAGGAAATGGAAATTATTTACCTCATAAAATATGAAGTAAATAAAAAATATTGTTAGTTTATATAACTATAGGCATTACAACTGTTTTAAAATTTTCATCAAAAAGTAAAAAAGGTAAATTACCTTCATTAAGTCCTATACTAAATTCTGATGAATTAATACTATTTAAAAAATCTAAAAGATATTTTGAATTTATTGCTATCACAAATTCTTCTTCAAAACCTGTGTTATAACTAATTTCTGTTTTTGCTTCAATATTATCATCACTAAGTGATTCAAATGTTATAAAGTTATTTAAAAAAGTTATTTTTACATCTGTTGATATAGTTGTTATTTGTTTAATAGAATCAATCATAATAGCTTTTGGTAAAATTAAGGTATTTGCTATTTCTTTAGGAATTATTCTTGAATATTCTGGAAATTTTCCATTTATTAGTTTTGTAAAAAAAGTATATTGTTGTGAATGAATTATTAGATTTGTATCATCATAATAAAGTTCAATATTATCAAAAAATAATTTTTGAATTTCAATAATTGCTTTTTTAGGAATAATTATTGATAACTCACTAGTACTTTCATTTATAATATTCACAATTGCTAATCTTCTAGTATCTGTAGATGCAAAATTAATACTATCTTGTTTTATATCTATAAGTGCACCATTTAGTTCAAACTTAGGATTGTTTGTATCTATTGCAGGAGTTATTTTTTTTAAAGATTCTATTAAAGAGTGTGAATCTATTGAAATTTGAGATTTTCCTTCATAGCTTGGAAATTCTGGAAATTCATTATAAGAAAATGTTGGTAATTTAAAATTAGAATGTGATTGTGAAATATATAACATTTCGTTTTTAACTTCTAAATTTATTTCACCATCTTTTAAAATTCTAATAATATCAAGAAGTTTTTTACCATTTGCTGTAATGCTACCTGATGATATAATATTTATTTTTTCTGTTGATACTTCTAAACCTATTTCATAGTCAGTAGCTTTTACTGTTAGATTAGTATTTGTAACATTTAAATAAACATGAGAAGTTATTTGAGAAGTATCTTTTTTTTCTAAAAATGGTTGAGTATAAATTAGTATGTTTTCAATGATTGATTTTGAAATAGTTATTTTCATATGAATTCCTATAATTATATAATATTTTAGTATGTAGTAGTAGGAGGGTGTGATTATGTGAATATCACCTTTACCTTCCTATCTAAGAGCTTTTTTGGATGTGATGAACCGAAGCAACTCTATTCACATCTATTCACTTATATGATTATATCTTTTTTTTTACTTACTTACTACTTTTTAAGATATTGATGTTATTTTATTTGTTAATTCTTCAATTTTAACTTTAAAATCTTCATCATTTTTCATTAGTTCATTTATTTTTTTAAGTGTATGACTTATTGCAGTATGATCTTTCATTCCAAAATATTGAGCCAATTGAGGCATAGTATTTGGAGTAAGTTCACGACATAAATAAATAGATATTCTTCTAGCATATACAAGATTTCTACTTCTTCCTTTTGAACGAATTTCTGTAGGTTTAATATTCAAATCTTTTGCAACATTATTTGTAATTATGTCTAGAGTAAGATTAGCACGATTTTCTTGAAGTTGATCTTTTAATACATTTTTTGTAAAATTTAAATCAATATCAATATGCATTAATTGAGAATAAGCATGAAGTTTAGAAAGAATACCTTCTATTTCACGAACATTGCTCTCTATTACAGTTGCAATATAATTAATAATGTCATTTGTTAGTTTAACTTTATTAATTTCGCATTTTTTCTTAATAATAGCTATTTTAGTTTCTAATTCTGGTGGTTGTATATCTGCAACAAGACCCCATTCAAACCGGCTTTGAAGTCTTTTTTCAAGTCCACCTATTTTTTTAGGATGTTTATCAGCTGTGAGTATTATTTGTTTTCCATCACCTTTTAAAGCTTCAAATGTATGAAAAAATTCTTCTTGAATACCTTCTTTGTTACTTAAAAATTGAATATCATCTATTAGAAGCACATCACATTTACGATATTTTTCTTGAAATGATGGCATCGTTTTATTTCTAACATGACGAATAAAATCATTTAAAAATTGTTCAACAGTAGTATATATAACACTTTTACCCTGATTTTGAAAAACATTTCCAGCCGCTTGCATAAGATGAGTTTTTCCCAAACCTACACCCCCATAAATAAAAAGAGGATTATATACTTGTCCTGCAGATTCACTTACACTTTTTACTGCAGCATAAGCAAATTGATTAGATCCACCAACCATAAAATTATCAAAAGTATGGGAAGGATTTAATAATGAGTGTTGTATTTTTTGTTCATTTTTTTGTTTTTTAACTTTTGAACTTATTGCATTTTTAAGTGTTATTTTTACACTTACCTTAGATCCATTTTTTACTTCAAAAAGATGAGCTATTTTTTCTTTATATTTACTTTTTATCCAATTACATATAAGAGCATTTGGTGCATAATAAATTGCTAAATCACCTGTAGAATTTTTAATATCGTATGTAAGTTGTTTAATATATCTGTTATATTGTAACTCTGTTATTTCTTCTTTTAGTAATTCTAAAACTTCTTGACCTATATTCACATAAAACCCTATTTAATTATTTATATGTGAATAATATCAATTAGTTACATAAAATAGGGTTAATACATGTGAATAACTTGAATTTTTATATGTGAATAGTCATTGTTATTTTTTTTGAAGTCTAAATTATATAGGTTTTTTATATAATGATAAAAATTAATATAATGGTATAAAATGACAATACTTGGAATTGATCCTGGAACAAGAAATATGGGATATGCACTTATATCTCTTGAGAGTGGAAAAATATCTCTTATAGAAGCAGGACTTATAAAAATGAAAGCTGAATGTTTGCAGATTCAAATTCCTCAGATGGTAGAGGGATTAGATATTGTCTTTTCAAAACATCATATAGATGAAGTTGCTATGGAAGATATATTTTATGCACATAATCCAGCAACAACAATAAAATTAGCTCAATTTAGAGGAGCTATCATGCTAAAACTTTTAGAAGTACATGGTCAGTTTTATGAATATACGGCACTTCAAGTTAAAAAAGCCCTTACTGGTAAAGCAAAAGCTGGTAAGGAACAAGTAGCATTTATGGTTAAAAGACTTTTAAACATAAAAAAAGAGATAAAGCCATTAGATATATCAGATGCTATGGCAGTTGCCATAACACACTCACAAAGAGTTAATATTCGTAAATAGTGTATAATGCATAAACTTATAAAATAAAGTTGTATCAGTATAATGAACATACTACTGAAGGAAACTGAGTGTTAGTGTAGTTATTGGAATTACTTCTAATAAGGTGAAATATAAATAAAATTAAGGAATAACATAATGTCAAAATTAGAGAATGTTAGTATAGTAAAAGAAGCAAATATTTACTATGATGGAAAAGTTACAAGTCGTACAGTTGAGTTATCAGATGGTTCAATCCAGTCTTTAGGAATTATGCTACCTGGTAATTATACATTTGGAACTAATGAAGCTGAGATTATGGAGATGCAAAGTGGTGATTTAGAGATTAAATTACCAGGAGAAGAATGGAAAACTCTTAATACTCCTGAGAGTTTTAATGTCCCTGCAAATTCTTCTTTTGATGTTAAAGTTACAAAAGTTACAGACTACTGTTGTTCTTATATTAAAGACTAAATAACAACTTTATATCCAGAGTTTAATACTCTGGAGTTCTATCTTTTGACCCTATATATAACTGACGAGGACGAGCAATTTTTATAACATCTTGTTCTTTTAACTCTATCCACTGAGAAATCCAACCAGGTGTTCTACCTATAACAAATATTACAGCAAACATATTTTTTGGTATTTTAAGTGCCTGAAGTATTAGACCAGAATAAAAATCTATGTTTGGATATAAACCTCTACTAATAAAATATTCATCATTAAGAGCAATATTTTCTATTTTCTCAGCAACTTTAATAAGTTCACTATCTATTCCAAGCTCTTCAACTAATTGATTTCTAATAATTTTTAATGTTTTAGCGCGTGGATCAAAGTTTTTATATACACGATGACCAAAACCCATTAGTCTAAATGAATCATTCTTATCTTTGGCTTTTGCTATAAATTCATCTACTCTATCAACTGTTCCTATCATTTCAAGTTGACGTATTACTGATTCATTAGCACCACCGTGAGCTCTACCCCATAAAGCACCAATACCTGCACTAATAGCAGCATAAGGATGAGCATGAGTTGAACCTAAATTTCTTACAGCTGTTGTTGATGCATTTTGTTCATGGTCAGCATGAAGTGTAAAAATTGTATCTAGAGCTTCTATCTCAATTGGTCGTAAATCAATATAATTATGTCTATAAGCTCTCATCATATATAAAAAGTTTTCTGTAAAACTCTTTTCTACATCTGGATAAATGATAGGTAATCCATTTGAAAATCTATATGAAAATGCAGCAAGTGTTGGCATCTTAGCAATAATTCGATTTGCCATTTCCATATATTCTTCTGGAGTGTCCATATCTAAATGGTCAAAATAAAATGTTGATAATGCAGATACTCCTGCTGAAAGAATTGCCATTGGATGGGCATTATCAGGAAAAGAATCAAAAAGTTTTTTCATACCCTCATGTATAAATGATCGTTTCTTTATCTCATCTGTATATTTTTTAAATTGTTCAGGTGTTGGAAGTTCTTTATTAAGTAAAAGATATACAGTATCCATAAAAGTTTTTTCATTAGCAAGATAGGCTATGTCATATCCTCTATACATTAACTGACCTTTATCTCCATCAATAAAAGTAATTGCTGAATGACACGAGGCCGTTGATGTATACCCTCTGTCATAAGTAAACATTCCAGTTTCTTTATAAAAAGTTGAAATGTCTACTACAGATGGTCCCACTGTACCATCTATAATTGGGAGTTTATAAGTTTTTCCAGTTCTATTGTCTATCATCGTCATCGTATTATCCATATAAATCCTTTAATACGTTTATGTTAAATAATTATATCATATATATTGTGAAGTCATATTATTCAAACTGCCTTCATTTAATGCACCAGATTCCCTATGAATTTCTTTTCCATTTTTAAATACTAAAATAGTTGGTATACTCCTTATTCCAAATCTAGCTCCAAGGTTTTGTTCAGCTTCAGTATTTACTTTAGTATAAAGTGCTTTTAGTGGAAAATTTGCTGCACTTTTTTCAAAGTTCGGACCCATTATCTTACAAGGTCCACACCAAGGTGCCCAAAAATCCACTATTACTGGAATATCACTATTTACAATTACTTCATCAAAATTAGCATCTACTAATTCAAGAGGTTTAGTCTCAAGAAGTGAATTTTTACACTTTCCACAATTTGCTTTTTTATAGGATTCTTTTTGGGGAATATTATTAATACTTTTACAAGTTGGACATATTACACGCATATTTTTTCCTTAGTTATTAAAGTACAACAGCAAAGAGCTTACCTCTGCGAAAGATATATATTCTTTTCTTTTGTTGTGTATTTGTTGCTGACTTAAAGTCAGTAACTGTGCTTATTTCATTATTTTCTATTTGAACAACAACATCATTTTTTTGAATTCCTGAAGAAACAGCTTCACTATTTTTTTCTACACTTTGTATTAAAACACCACCACTTATGTTAGCTTTTAACATAAGTTGGTTTTTTAGTTCTTTACTTAGTACCGCTATATCCATTCCTTTATAAATTGCTGTAACTGGTACTATTTGTTTATCTGATAAACTTAGTTTTACATTTACTATATCTATTTTTTTGTCTCTTATAAACTTTATATTTACAACTCTCGATGTAGAATAAGAGTCTATTGTATTTTTAAGTTCATTTACATTTTGAACTTCTTTACCATTTACAGAGATAATTAAATCACCTCTTTTTAATCCGGCTATAGATGCTGGAGTATTTTTTTCTATACTTATAATTAATGCTCCAAACTTATTATCATAAAAGCTACTCATATCTTCACTAATATCTGCTATTTGAACACCTAAATATGTACTAGTATATTTTCTTTTATTAATTAACTGAGTTGCTATTAAAGTAATAATATTTGAAGGTATAGCTAAACTAATTCCAACATTTCTAGCACTAGCAGATAAAATAACTGAATTTATGCCAATTAAATGTCCAGCTGAATTTATAAGCGCTCCTCCGGAATTTCCCGGGTTAATAGCTACATCTGTTTGTATAAAGTTTTCATATTCAACTATTCCAGCTTCACTTCTTTTTGTTGCAGATACTATTCCCTGTCTTATTGTTTCTCCAACTCCAAATGTATTTCCAAGAGCAAAAACAATATCTCCAACTTTTACTTTGTCGGAATTATAGAATGTAATAGCATTTAAATTATTAGCATCTATCTTTATGATTGCCATATCATTTTTTTCATCTCTTCCTATTAGCTTTGCTTCATACTCTTTTTTATCACCTGAAATACTTACCTTTATTTGCTTAGCACTATAAACAAGATGGTTATTTGTAACTATATAACCATCTTTTGAGATAATAACTCCACTGCCAGCTTGAGGAATATATTCTTGATTGTTTAAAAATAGATTGCCATATGATTTACTACTGCTTATAGTTCTTTTTGTTGAAATATTTACAAGACTTGTTCTAACACTTTCTAAAATATTGTTATAAGATAAAATGATGTTTTTGTTAGTAGGATTCATTCGCTGAGTATTTTCATCAGCATATTTAAAATTTACACTATCTTTGGCGTGAGCCATTGTTAGTATAACTAAACATATTAATAGTATTTTTTTCATTTAGTATTCCAACCTTTATACGTAAGTTTATAACTTTTTGCTTTATAAAGGGCTAATAAAATATTATTATTTAAAAGATTTTATGCTTTCAGCCATTCCAAATTCTGGATGTCTTATAGGTTCTAATACCACTTGAGCTATTTTATTATTGTCATTATTTATAACAATAGGTGATAAAAAATTTATAGTAGAATTTTCAAGAGGATTTTGAATAACAACTATATTATAAGCACTAACGTTAGACTTTTCATTGATGTTTAAAAGTTTTTGTAAATCTGATGGTATGTCAAATGAGTATTCTCTAAGTGTATAAGGGTTTGCTATTGTAAAAGATATATTTTTGTTTTGCATATCTTGCATTGTTAAAAATAAATTATCTATCTCGTGTATTACTACATTTTTAGTTTCTTCAAAACCTAATATTTCCCCTATAACTTCATATTTTTGCATTACTATTCCCTTAAAATGAATCCTCTTCATATTTTATATTAGAAGATATTATGTAACTTATAGCATTTTTTATGCCAGATAAATTATTATAATTACCAATTCCAAAGGCAAAGCAGTTTTGTTCATTTATTAAAGAAGCTCCATCACTCATGTCAATATATAATAGTTTTGAATCCTCAATAAGATTGGCATCTATAATATCATTAAACTCTAGATTTATAGTTAGCCAGTCAAATCCTCTTGCACTATCTTGACAAGCAATAGTAACTATTATTGTAGATGCAGAGATTGCTTTTATGCTTCTAATCTCTGCATCTACGAAGTTACCAAATCTTTTTACAAAGTTTGCTAACTCTTTGCTAAGTATTGGTTTCATATTCTTAATCCTATTGACAGCCTACACATTCCATGCTTCTGTCTTCAACTTCATTTGCAACATCAGGAGACTGTGAACGAAGATAGTAAGCAGATTTAAGACCTAGTTTCCAAGCAAGCATATAGATTTCATTTAAGTAGCGTCCACTTGCTTTATCTAATGTTATAAAGATATTTAAACTCTGACCTTGATCTATCCATTTTTGTCTAATCGCGGCAGCTTTTATAAGTAATGTTTGATTTAAATCATAAGCTGGAGTGTAGTATGCCCAAGTCTCTGGAGAAAGATTAGGAACAACTACTGGTATAAGACCACTTAGGTTTTCTTCAAACCACTTTCTCTTAAATACTGGCTCAATAGCTTGAGTTGTACCAGTTAGTATAGAGATAGAACTTGTAGGTGCTATAGCCATAAGATAGCCGTTTCTCATTCCTTGTGTTTTAACTTTCATACGTAAGTCATCCCACTCATATGTAGATGCAAAAAGTCCACCACGGTCAACAAGATTTATAACTTCAGCGTTAGCGTGATCCATAGGCATTATGCCTTTGCTCCATTGAGAACCTTCAAAGTCAGGATAACTTCCTTTCTCAAATGCTAAATCTGAAGATGCTGATATAGCGTTATAACTAACAGCTTCCATAATTTCATCTACTTTATCAAAGTGTTCTTGAGTTCCCCATGCTATAGCTTTTTCAGCTAGCATCTGAGCTTCACCCATAACACCTAAACCAATAGAACGACTTTTCATGTTAGTACGTTTTACTTTTTCTACAGGATAAAAGTTTAAATCTATAACGTTATCCAAACAACGAATAGCAACTGGTACTATTCTATCTATTTCTTCTTTTGTATTTATACGGGATAAGTTTACAGATGCTAAGTTACAAACAGCAGTATCACCATTGATTTTTTCTTTCTCTACTACGTAGATAGGAAGACCACCAAGAGAATCTAGAGCAGTTACTTTCTTCGCTGGTTTTTCTATACCGCTATCAACTTTTACTATTTCGTCCTCTTCATAGGAGATGCTGTTTCCATCTTCAAAAATTAATTTTATCTTGTAATGATTAGGACTAGTATTTTGAAAAATTTCAGTACAAAGGTTTGAACTTCTAATTGTTCCAACATGTTTGTTTGGATTTGCGCGGTTTGCATTATCTTTAAAACAAAGGAAAGGAGAACCTGTTTCAAAATAAGATGTTAGTATTTTTTTCCAAAGATCTTTAGCTTTAATTTTTTCTTTGATAATACTCTCATCTTCTTCAAGCTCTATATAACGTTTGTTAAAATCTTCACCATAAAGTGTTGCTAATTCTTTAACATCATATGGATCAAAAAGTGTCCAAATTGCATCTTCTTCAATTCTTTGCATAAAAAGATCATTTAGCCACATTGCTGGAAATAAATCATGAGCACGACGACGCTCTTCACCAGAATTTTTCTTTAAGTCCAAAAAGTCATTTATATCTATATGCCATGGTTCCATATAAACAGCAATTGCACCTTTTCTAGTTCCTAATTGATCAACAGCAATAGCAATATCATTTGTAATTTTCAAAAATGGAACTGTTCCTCCAGCTGCATTTTTATGACCATCAATAAATGAGCCCATAGAACGAATACCTGTCCAGTCCCAACCGATACCTCCACCAAATTTAGAAAGCATAGCCATTTCTTTATAAGAGTCAAAAATACCTTCAATATTATCTGGAGTAGAACCGATGTAACAAGATGAAAGCTGATGTCTTGTTGTTCTTGCATTAGACAATGTTGGAGTTGCTAACATAACTTCGAATTGTGAAATCATATTGTAGAACTTTATAGCCCACTCATGCTTATCATCTTCTCTTTGTGCTAGGAACATAGATATAGCCATAAACATGTGCTGAGGAAGCTCTATGGGATTGCTATCTCTATCTTTGATGAGATATCTATCATAGAGAGTTTTAACACCTAGATAGTTAAAAAGCATATCTCTTTCAGGTTTGATATGTTTTTCAAGTCTATCAAGGTCATACATATCTCCCAAGCCCATAAGAAGTCTGCCTTCCTTAGTGCCTTTTTCAAAATACTTTGCTAGTGAAGAGTAACCTGTAAAACCATTTACTTGATGGTAAAGGTTAAACATAAAGAGTCTAGATGCAACAAATGTCCAGTTAGGAGCATCTATGTCTATCTTGCTAACTGCAGTTTTAATTAGAGTTTGTTGTATCTCTTTAGAAGTAATACCATCACGAAATTGAATTTTTGCATCTACTTCAAGCTCACTTTGAGATACATTGCTTAAACCTTCAATAGCAGCAGAAGTATACTTTTGAATCTTAGTAATATCTAATGGTTCTGTTCTACCATTTCTTTTTATAATTGTTATCATATTCTTTCCCCAATAAAATATATTACTGCTAGAAGTATTACTCCTGCAGGAATATTAATATTTACGTTTTCAATCTTGATTTTCATATGTAACCCCTAACTTTTTGTTAAGGGAATATTAGCAAGTTTTTTATAAATTAACTATTACGATTTTTTATTATTATTTAAATACTCTTTTAAATATAGCATCTACATTTTTAGTATAATAATCATAGTTAAAACATTCACGAATCTCTTGTTCAGTTAATGAATTTCTCAATTCTTCATCAGCTAATAAGTGATTAAGATATAAAGATTCACCATCTTCATTTGTAGTAAGATTACCTTGTTGAATCTCTTCCCAAACTTTCATAGCATTACGTTGAACTATTCTATATGCATCCTCTCGAGATACACCTTTAAGAGGAAGCTCTAAAAGTACACGTTGAGAAAATACAAGTCCACCAGTAAGATTTAAGTTCTTCATCATGTTTTCTGGAAATACTGTAAGGTTAGAGATTACACTGTTCATGCGGTGAAGCATAAAGTCCATTGTAATAAATGCATCTGGTAACCAGAAGCGCTCAGTAGAAGAGTGAGAGATATCACGCTCATGCCACAAAGCAACATTTTCCATGGCTGGTGCAGCGTAAGCTCTAATCATTCTAGCAAGGCCTGTTATATTTTCAGTAAGGATAGGATTGCGTTTATGTGGCATTGCAGAAGAACCTTTTTGCCCTTTTGCAAAAAACTCTTCAGCTTCATATACTTCTGTTCTTTGTAAATGTCTTACTTGAATTGCAAATTTTTCAACAGAAGAAGCAAGTAAAGCTAAAGTGGTAGCTAGTCTTGCATAGCGATCTCTATGAACAACTTGGTTTGAACATGGTTCAGGCTTTAATCCTAACTCTGCCATAGCATACTCTTCTAGTTCAAGTGGTGCATGAGCAAAGTTACCCATAGCTCCAGATATTTGTCCTACTGCTATTACTTCCATAGTTTGCTCAAGATTTAAAAGGTGACGAGCTACTTCATCATACCAAACAGCTAAAGTTAAACCAAAAGTGATAGGCTCACCGTGGATTCCATGAGAACGTCCAACCATTAAAGTCATCTTATGTTCTTGGGCACGTTTTTCGATTGACTGCATTAATGTCTTTACGTCATCAATGATAATGTTTAAAGAGTCTCTCATTTGAAGTGCTACACCAGTATCAACTGCATCAGAACTTGTCATACCATAGTGGAACCATCTTGACTCTTCACCTAAGCTCTCTGATACACTTGTATTAAATGCAATTAAGTCATGCCTAGTGACTGCTTCAATCTCTTCTATACGTTCTACTGAAAAAGTTGCATTCTTTACAATTTTATCTGCATCGTCTTGAGGAATCTTTCCAAGTTTTGCCCAAGCTTTTACAGCAGCTTTCTCTACTTCTAACCATGCAGCATATCTTGCATGTTGTGTCCATTTGTCTGCCATCTCTGGACGTGAATATCTTTCTATCATTATAATGGTCCTTGTGATTATTATGTTTTGAGCGCATCTAATATTTTTTACTTTTATAGATGAGCTTTTTTTATGTGTTCACTTATTTTTATGCTAAAATTCGCACATAACAAAGTCACTTATTTTACATAAATTTTTGTAAAACATTGATTAAATAAGGATTAAATTTTGCCATTTGTGATGAAAAAAATGTTCGCACCAGTAAAGCAAAAAGCTTTTCTATATCTTATAAAAGAGCTCGACTATACACAAAAAGAAGCACAGAGATTAATAGCTAAAGGTCGCCTTTTTGTAAATGGTGAAGTCATGACTAGAACAGCTGGTGAAATACAAGGTGAATTTGAGTTTATATATTTTGAGCCAATCACTAAAGGTTTAAAAGCTACAGCTGTTTATGATGAGTTTGTAGTCTTTGATAAACCAAGCGGAGTTCTTATTCATCCTCAAAATAGAAAGACACCCTATTCTCTTATAGATGAACTTAAATACCAATACGGTAGAGATGCTAACATTGCTCATAGAATAGATCAAGAGACTAGTGGATTGGTTTTATGTGCTAGAAACAAGGAAAGTGAAAGAGACATTAAAATGATGTTTGAACAAAGAGATATGAAAAAGAAATATATTGCACTTGTTCATGGGGAATTAAAAAATTCTATGTGTATTGAAGCTCCACTTCTAAGACGCGAAGATGAAAGTGCAATTGTTAGAATGGTAGTTAAAGTTCATAAAGAAGGAAAAGCTTCTAAAACTGATATTAAACCTTTGAAGTATTTTGAAGATAAAAATATGACTCTTGTAGAGTGCTCTCCTTATACTGGAAGACAACATCAAATAAGAGTCCATTTGTTTCATGTGAAACATCCAATAGTTGGTGATCCTATTTATGGACAGAGTGAATTAGATATAATAAAATTTTTAGATAAAGAGTTAGATGACAAAAAAAGAACGGAACTTAGTGGTGCATCTAGACTATTACTTCATGCAAATGAATTAGAGTTTGAACTATATGATAAGCCATATCACATAACAAGTAAAGTTGATTTTGAGCAAATATGCCTTAATTCAATGGATAACTATTCACAATGTGAATAAGTTTATTGGATAATTAAAAGACAATGAATTAAAAACGATAAATTAGGCTAGTATTACTACTTAAGCCCTATATTTAGGGATTTAAGCTATGTGAAAGAATTGTAATTTCAGGATGGATTTATATAAAATATTTCTTAAATAAACTAAGAATTTCTTAATTTATATTCTACAAAGCCAAAAGATATTCACAACTTACAGCACAGTGTGAATAATGGACATATATAGAACAAATTTATAAATTTCTTTCTTTTATTAGATTTTTTTAAGGGAAAAGGTAAATTTTTTAAGGATTATTTTTCTATAAGAAAAGTAAGGTATTATTAGATTTATAAACGACCTCCCTGGTGTGTTGGTCGTTTTGCTTTAAGTTCGCAATTTTAAGGAGTACATATTTTGAAAAAATATGTTACCCGAATAATTGCAGTAAATGAACTTAATGTAATTAGAGAAACAGTTTTCGTTTAAACTGCGTTATATCTATTAATTATTTTCTTAACACGATTCTTTAAGTTACGAAGCGCTTCTACACTTGTTTCACCATCTGCAGTTAAATTTTCAAAACCATCTTCAAATTGAGCTTTTGCTATCCAACCTATTTTTTTGTGGTATTTAATTCCAACAAAACGTACATCACCAAAGTGAAGTTGACAAAGATCATATATTCGTTTAATACGCTCTGTATTTGTTTTTTTCTTTTCGGCCATAATCATTTTCCTTAATTTTATTTCATAAAATGAAGGTAAACCTCCATTTATTTGTCCGATAAAGGAACAAAGTCCCTTTATCTTCGCTGGGGCCACTGAGACCACTGAAGTTAGTTCTATAATAATAAAACTAATTATTTATCTGTATTGGTATTTTAACATAAGGTAGGTTACAAGAAGTTTACTAATCTTCTTTCTTATCATCGCTTGTGGCAGCTTTTAAAAAACCTATTAGACCAATAGAAAATACAGCTATTATAAATATAGCTTGAAATATTTCTACATAGTTCATTTTAAATCACTTTCTGTCTTCTCTTTTAGTTGACCACATGCAGCACTAATGTCCATGCCTTTAGAGTCTCTTATAGTGCATAATAAGCCATGATTAATTAAATACTCTTGGAAAGCTACCATGTCAGCTCTTGTAGGTCTTGCGTAGTCTGTGCCTGGGTAAGGATTGAAGAAGATAAGGTTTACCTTTGCTTTTATACCACTTAGTAGCTTAACGAGCTTCTTAGCAGAGCCTAAGTCATCATTCTTACCTTTAATAACTAGATACTCAAACATAACTCTTTTTCTTGTATCTATAGGAAAGCGTTTAACAGCTTCTATAATTGAGTTTATATTGTGTGCTTTGTTCATAGGTATAAGCTCAGATCTAAGCTCATCATCAACAGCGTGAAGAGAAATAGCAATGTGAACACCTAAGTCCATTTCTCCTAATTTATCAATCTTATTACTTAATCCACTTGTAGATACTGTTTGTCTCTTCCCTCCTATACAAAGACCATCATCTTCTTTAAATATCTCTATGGCTTTAGATAGGTTATCAAGGTTATCAAGAGGCTCACCCATTCCCATATACACTATATTTATCTTTCTATTATGTTTATGCTCATTGTCTCGTTTTAGAGTAACAACTTGAGCTACAATTTCTCCAGCAGTTAAATTTCTAGTAAAGCCACCTTTGGCAGTTAAACAAAATGAACATCCAACTTTGCATCCAACTTGTGAAGAAACACAAATAGTGTATTTAGCTTCTTGAACTACTTCCCCATTCTCATCTAGTTGTACGTCTTTCATCTTCAGCCAAACTGCTTCCATAGTTTTACCATCTTGCATCTGAAGAAGATACTTTATAGTTCCATCAGTTGAGACTTCCTTGTTAGCAATTGTAAGAGGATTAACTATATATTTTTCTGCTAATTCTTCTCTTAAAGCTTTTGGTACATTCTTCATGTCATCAAAACTCTCAGCATATTGATGATAAAGCCAGCCAAATATTTGATTAACTCTAAAGCTTGGTTTTATTAATTCTTGTAATTCTTTTTTTGTGAAATCAAGTAGTGATGGTTTTATGTTAGTCATTTGTTTGTTAATTCCTTGATTCTTTTTTTAACATGTTTAGTTAAAAGTTCTTTTGCTTTTTCATGGTTATTTAAAAAGTCTTTGTGAGCAGTTTTGTTAGTGTAGTTGGTTATACAAAAAACACCACCAGCCGGGATATTGAACTCCTCTGCAATTTTTAAAACACTAAAAAATTCCATGTTTTCTATTGACACTCCAATATCTAAAAACTTCTTAGTTAGCTCTTGGTTAGTAGAGATGTAATTGGATGAATTTACTATAACATCCTTGCTTGTTGCATCTGTGTTAGTTGAGACTACATTATCAAGTGGAGTATATGAATCACAAGTAAGAAATGAAAGTTCAATGTTTGAAGCTGTTTTAGATTCTACTATATCAAATATATTATGATTTCCATAGCTTCCTGCACTGCCAACAAAAAGTAAAAACTCTGGTTTATCAAACATGCAAAGTCTTGTTAAATTCATAGCAGTTTCAATAAGCCCTACTCCCATAGGTTGAGCAAAATCAAATGTTTCATTATTTCCCGCACAAATTATCATCACAGTACCCTATAATCTAACTGGTATTTTATTGTCATGTAAATAATGTTTTAAATCCATTATATCTATTTCTTTATAGTGAAAAATACTTGCAGCCAGTGCTGCATCTGCTCCATGTTCGAATGCTTCTTTTATATGTTGCATCGTTCCAGCTCCACCACTCGCAATAACAGGTACATTTACAGCACGTGAAATTTGCTCTGTGATATTTAGCTCAAAACCAGCTTTCGTTCCATCAGCATCCATAGAAGTAAGAAGAATTTCTCCGCTTCCACGTTCTACAACTTCTTTTGCCCACTCAATGGCATCAATCCCTGTATCAACTCTACCCCCGTTTAGGTATACGTTATATCTGTTTCCAGTTTTTTTAACGTCTATGGCTGTAACTATACATTGTGAACCAAATCGTTTTGCCCCTTCATCTATAAGCTCAGGACGTTTAATAGCTGCAGAATTTACGCTCACCTTGTCACAACCGACATTTAAAAGTTTGTAGATGTCATCAAGTTTTCTAATTCCACCACCTACAGTAAGTGGTATAAAAACTTCACGTGCTACTTGGGCTACTATATCTACTATTGTATCTCTGTTGTCACTAGATGCTGTTATATCTAAAAATGTGATTTCATCAGCACCTTCTTCGTTATATCTTTTTGCAACTTCAACAGGATCCCCTGCATCTCTAAGACCAACAAAGTTAACACCTTTTACAACACGTCCATCTTTAACATCAAGACAAGGAATAATTCTTTTAGCGAAATAATTCATAATATATAGAGCCTCTTATAATATTATGCAATTATACAGTTTGAGGCTTATAATTAAATATGTTATTTCATTTAACAATTTAGTTTTTTAAATTAACATTAGTGTTTCATGTGAAACATTATGAATTCAATATAAAGAATTACAAATTTATAAAAAATATTAACTTATTATAAGCAAAATTATTATACACTCGTGCTTATGAATAATAATAGCGTAGTAGCTAAGAAACAGTTTGGACAAAATTTCTTAAAAGATGAAGTTGTATTAAGAAAAATAGTCGAAGCGATGCCCAATAACAATAATAAAATTGTAGAAATTGGACCTGGCTTAGGTGATTTAACTAAATATTTAGTAGATGTCAAAAGCGTAGAAGCTTTTGAAGTCGATACCGATTTGTGTAAACTATTACAAAGTACATTTAAAGAAGAGATTGCTACCAAGCGACTCCACATAAATTGTGGGGATGTTCTACAAACTTGGAAGAGAAGCCTTATTGATGAGCCGTATGATTTAGTGGCAAATTTGCCATATTATATTGCAACAAACATCATTTTAAAAGCACTCGCAGATCCAATGTGTAAAAATATACTTGTAATGGTACAGCTCGAAGTAGCAGAAAAATTTTGTGCGACAGAAGGTGAGAAGGTATTTGGATCTTTGAGTGTTATAACTCAAAGCGTAGGGGAGGCACATATTGTTGTCAAAGTCCCACCAACTGCTTTTGAACCCCCGCCAAAAATAGATTCTGCTGTCTTTCTAATACGAAAAAAGACTGATAGAAGTGATGAGGATTTTGAGGGCTTGCTTAGAGTTGCATTTAAGCAACCCAGAAAAACCCTTATGAAAAATCTATCAGTAAAGTATGAAAAAAGTATACTTCAAGAAGTTTTGCTTGAGCTAAAACTTACACCAACGATACGGCCTCATCAAGTTTCTACCAGAGACTATCACCAACTCTATAAAAAAATAATATAAATAAAAGGAGTTTGGATGGCAGAAGAGAATCAAGGGACTAAGGAAACTAACCCTCAATCAGATCGCAAACCAAATAACAACAACAGACAAAACAACAACAGTCGTAAGCCAAATGTAAACACTAAACCAAGTGATAACAAAACTGGTAAACCAAATAATACAAGTGCAAGTGCAAATAAAAACAAAAATCGTAATCGTCACCGTAGACAAGCTACTCCAGTTGATGAAAATTTAAAATCTTTTGTAATTAAAAATCAAGAAGCTCACAAGCAAAGATTAAATCCACACTACAAGTTAGACTTGAACTCTAAAGCAAGAGTACGTGTAACTCCATTAGGTGGACTTGGTGAAATTGGTGGAAATATTACAGTTATAGAAACAGATAATGAAGCTATATTAGTTGATATTGGTATGAGTTTTCCAGATGAAGATATGCATGGTGTAGATATTCTTATCCCAGATTTTTCTTACTTACGTCAAATCAAAGATAAGATTAAAGCGGTAATAATTACGCATGCTCACGAAGACCATATTGGTGCAATGCCATATCTTTATAAAGAGATGCAATTTCCAATTTATGCGACACCACTTCCTTTAGCTATGATTGGTAATAAATTTGATGAACATCACATAAAAGATTGTAGAAAATACTTTAATCCAATTGTAAAAAGACAAATTTATGAGATTGGTGAAGACTTTAAAATAGAGTGGATGCATATGACTCACTCTATTTTAGATTCATCTTCATTGGCGATAACTACAGATGCCGGAACAATCATTCACACTGGTGACTTTAAGATTGACCATACTCCAGTAGATGGTTATACAGCAGATTTACATAGACTTGCTCATTATGGTGAGAAGGGTGTTTTATGTCTTTTAAGTGATTCAACGAATTCTTACAATCCATTACCAACTCCATCAGAGTTAAGCGTTGCTCCTGCTTTAGATAGAGTTTTTGCTAAAGCTGAAGGTCGTGTTATTCTTTCAACTTTTAGCTCAAATGTTCACCGTGTTTTTCAAGCTATACAGTATGGTATTAAATATGGTCGTAAGATATGTGTAATTGGTCGTTCTATGGAACGTAATATTGAAATTGCAATGCAATATGACTATGTTAAACTACCAAAAAGTTCTTTTGTAGATGCAGATCAAGTCTCACAACTAAATGATAAAGAAGTTCTTATAGTTACAACAGGCTCACAAGGTGAACCAAGTTCAGCACTATTTAGAATGTCTATAGGTGAACACAGACATGTTAAAATTAAGCCAACGGATTTAATTGTTCTTTCTTCTCGTGCAATTCCTGGTAATGAAGGTTCTATCTCTGGAATGTTAAATCACTTGCAACGTGCAGGTGCTGCAATTTCAAGAGAAAAAGACATACATGTATCTGGTCACGCTTCTATTCCCGAGCAAAAACTTATGCTTCGTCTTACAAACCCTAAGTTCTTTTTACCAGTTCACGGTGAGTATAACCATGTTATGGCACATAGAGAAACAGGTATGATGTGTGGTGTTCCTGAGCGAAATATCATGATTATGACTGATGGTGACCAAATAGAAATTGCACCAAAGTATATGCGTAAAGTTAAAACAGTTAAAACTGGTAAAACTTACATTGATAATCAGAATAATCATCAGATTGAAGATGATATTGTTCTTGACCGTCAAAAACTTGCATCTGATGGTATTGTAGTAATAGTTGCACAAGTTGATGGAAAACATACAAAGATGCTTGCAAAACCAAAAGTAACTACATTTGGTCTAGTTGCAGACAAACAAGATAAATTCTTTGCAAAAGAGATGGAAGATATTTTAGAAAACTTCTTATTACATATAAAAGAAGGACAAATCGAAAACCCTAGAGCATTAGAAAATGATCTTCGTCAAATTATTAGAAAGCACATTTTTAGAAAAATGAAGAAATATCCATTGATAGTTCCTCATGTGCTTGTATCTTAGAAGATCTTTTTAAAGGCGATGTATTGAGTAAAGAGAAAGATATAGAATTTGAAAATGCTGTAAAAACTATGATGCTTCATGTAGATGAAGACCCATCAAGAGAAGGACTCCTTCAGACTCCTTCTCGGGTTAGAAAAGCTTATGAATTCATATATGGCGGATACAAAGAAAACCCGAAAGAGATTTTAGAAAAAGCACTTTTTACTAGTAGTAATGATGAAATGGTTCTAATTAAAGATATAGAGTTTTATTCTACTTGTGAACACCACCTTTTACCTATAATAGGACGTGTTCACGTTGCTTATATTCCCAACGGAAAAGTTGTAGGACTCTCTAAAATACCAAGGGTAGTAAATGTTTTTGCACGTCGTATGCAGATACAAGAACAATTGACAGAGCAGATAGCAGATGCTATTATGGATACAATTGCACCAAAAGGTGTGGCTGTAGTCATTCAAGCTCGTCATATGTGTATGGAGATGCGTGGTGTTGAGAAAATCAACTCTACAACAACATCATCAGCACTTCGTGGTCTTTTCAAAAAAGATCAAAAAACAAGAAGTGAGTTTTTCTCTCTGATTAATTCACCCACAGGTACTAGATACTAAAAAAGGTGTCTCCTTATGCCATTTAAATCACTAAAAGATAAAATCTCTTCTAGAAACTATTCAGTAGCTTTTGGTGAGGTTGTAAAGATTAATGCTACTGTAATAACAGCTACAGGCTTAAGCGTTAGTATTAGTGATATGGTAAAAATCATTTCAAATAGCTCCTCTCAAGAAACAATAGGTATGGTTACAGAGATAGATGGAGGAACTTTTTTTATTACTCCATTTAGTTTTGTTGAAGGCTTCTGTTCAGGTGATAGAGTTTTCTTGGATCAAACGGGTATGAATATTCCAGTCGGAAATTCTCTTCTTGGTAGAGTAGTTGATCCTTTTATGCGACCTATAGATGATAGAGGCAGCATAAACAATGTAAAAATGTCCCCAATTATTAAAGCTCCAATTCCCGCTATGAAGAGGGGTTTAATAGATGAAGTTTTTAGCGTTGGAGTAAAGAGTATAGATGGCCTTTTAACTTGTGGAAAAGGACAAAAACTTGGCATCTTCGCAGGAAGTGGTGTTGGTAAGTCAACTTTAATGGGTATGATAGTGAAAGGTTCAACTGCACCTATAAAAGTTGTTGCTCTCATTGGTGAGAGGGGCAGAGAAGTTCCTGAGTTCATAGAAAAAAATCTAGGTGGTGATTTAGAAAACACAGTCATTATAGTGGCAACTTCTGATGATTCTCCCCTTATGAGAAAATATGGTGCATTTGCGGCAATGAGTGTTGCGGAATTTTTTAAAGATCAAGGCTTAGATGTTCTTTTTATGATGGACTCTGTAACTAGATTTGCTATGGCTCAAAGAGAAATTGGTTTGGCTCTTGGTGAACCACCAACTTCAAAAGGTTATCCTCCTTCATCTCTTACACTTTTGCCTCAGCTTATGGAACGTGCAGGAAAAGAAGAAGGCAAAGGTTCTATAACTGCCTTCTTTACCGTTTTAATAGAAGGTGATGATATGAGTGATCCTATCGCTGATCAGTCTCGTTCTATTTTAGATGGTCATATTGTACTCTCACGTGAACTTACAGACTTCGGTATTTATCCACCAATTCATGTTCTAAACTCTGCATCTAGAGTTATGAACGACATAATTACAAAAGAACATCTGTCATCTGTTATGAAGTTTAGAAGACTCTATACTCTTTTAAAAGAGAATGAGATGTTGATTCGCATCGGCGCTTATGTTAAAGGAACTGATTCTGAACTTGACGAGGCAATGAATAAGAAAGAGGGAATGGAGAAATTTATGTCTCAACTCGCAAATGAACAAGTAAGCTACACGACGAGTACAGATGAACTTATGTCACTTATGTGTTCTAATCAACAATAATATTAGAATTCATCCAAGAATATTTAGATATTTTATCTTCTGTAGGATAAGTAATAGCTAGTTTTGTACGTGTTAGAGATTCATACATATGCATTAAAGAACTTATTTCACTATCTTTGGTAAATAGGTCTACATATGTATATATAACACTCTGAGCGCTTTTAAACTTCTTTTTCGCTAAAAAATATTTAATCTGAATCTGAAAACTAACTCTTAGCAAATCACCAATCTTATCTTTTCTGGCACTAAGTGTTATAAGTTCTCCAAGTACAGCTTTGATTCCTTCAATATTGCCTTTTAGAGCATAATCTTCACATTCATGCATAAGTTTTACCCAATGTTTTTGTAACAATTCTCCAAGTTCACTAAAGCACAAGTGAGAACAAGCATCTATCAACTCATAACATGAGTGAAAATCATCTTTTTCATATAGTTCTTGAAGAGTGAGCATGTCCTCACATTTAATATATAGTTGCTTTACTTCATCTTTAAAACCAGGGGTATTTTCGATTTTTTCTAAACTTTTTTTTGCTAAATCTATTTTATTTTTTTTTATATAAGTTTCTATTTTTTTTATTGACTTTTGAATATCTATGTTGAGTGTTTTATAGATTGGCATTTGTGTAAAGAGAGAGTTCTTTTGTGAGATTTCATTCACTCTTTTAAAGTCTTTTCTCTCGAGAGCTTTTAAAAAATCTATAAATAAATCATTGTGTTTTAATATCAGTTGTATTATAGGTCGTTTTGTTGTAACAGTAATATATTCATTAAATAGTGCTTTTGCATAGTCAGGCTTACCTAGTATTATATGTCTTTGAGCATTTTTAAAAGTTTCTTTCCATCTTGTTTCCATACTCTCAAATTGCATAGTTAATTTTAATGCTGGAAATTTTGAACTCATTGCGTATGCAAGAGCATACTTTTTTTCAAGATAGAGTGTTTTAAATCTATTATAGTTTTCAAATGATTTGTAGAGTAATGCTATAGATTCTTTTTTATAATTAATATCTATATATAAATCCATTAGTTGATTAGCTAAAGATTTGTTTTGATTTATTAGTGCATCTGCAGCTGCTCGGTAAGCTTTCTCATACTTTATTTCTAGAGTTTTATGCTCAAAAGAATTTCGTAGCATTGGTTCTCTTTCTATAAGGTTATATGCCTCAGACAATTCATTGTGCCCAATTAAAGAGCTTAATCTTTCCCGACTTGGAAGTTCTATATGAAGTATTTTTTGATTTTTTAAACATACAATAAGTGTTTTAGAATTTAAAGCTTCAATTTTTTCTATATTGTCTTCAAATTCTATGTAGTTGTTGTGAATAATCTTATATTTATTAGCATCTACAATGAGTATTTTTTTCGTGTTTGAGTGAATGATTAGATATGAAGTCTTGGGTATTGGTATTATCTGATTTGTTTTTTGTAAAGGTAAGTTTATACTTTTTAAAACACAGTTTTTTTCTATAGATATAAACTGTAAATTGCCTTCATTATCTCCACTTACAATGGTCTTTTCATCTAAAAAATACAAAGCATTTTTTCTAGATGTACCATGAAGTAGTAGAGTTTTGTTGGCATATGAATAAATGTCAATTATAAATATAGCACCACCATAGCCGCTAACTGCTAAAAGATTTTTGTGAAATGCAATAGAACTAACAAAGTTTTTTTTAACTATAGTTTTCGGTTCTTGATATGGGAATGAACATAGTTTGGAGAGTTGGGAATTAGAATTGTATTTGTATAAAAGTACTCTTCCCTCTTCGCTGCCAGCAATAATATATGTTGAAGATAAATCGAATGAAAGAATCGTTAAATGTTCATTGCTCGTATAGATACTTTTTATTATTTGTTTATTTTGTACATTTGCTATATGAAGATGAGTCTTTGTTGCAAAGGCGATTAGTTGTGAATCTGGTGAAAAACATACAGCAGTTGAGTTAAAATTTAGATTTTCGTCTTTAAAACTTAGCGATATCCCACACTCTTCGCTCACAATAAATTTTGCTCCATGATATTTTGTAGAAAATGCAAAAGAATCACCGCTTAGTTTAGCAAAGGCAGTTATTTCTGATCGAGCTTGATAGCATTCATTGATTATAGGCATATAAAATTATAGATAAAAAAAGTAGTTTTGAGGCTTAAATAGTAGAAGAATGTGAGTCACCGAAGTGACTCATGAGTTTAGATTAACAAGCTGGAACGTTACCGCTGTCATTTGCATAGTTAAAAAAGAAATCAAAATAATGATCAAGATACTTTTCTTTCAATGCTTTGTCTCTAACATCTGGACAGATGTTCTTTAATTCGTCAGCAAGTTTACCAGATTCTTTAATAGCTTTCCATTCTGCTTGAGAATGTTTAGTAGCCATTTGTGCACCATTCATATTACAAGAACCTTTTAATTTTTTAAGGTAAAGTTTTTGACCTTTTGCAACATCTGCATTAAGTGTAACAGCGCCCATTCCTAACATTAACATTGCAGTAAGTGCAATTTTTACGATTGTGTTCATTTTTTTTCCTTTTTATTTGTGTTCATTCTAGCTAATATTATATAAAATTAATATTAATATTAATATATATAACTTAACCAACCTATAGCATTTTGATATGCTTATTTATTAAATCTTTTAAACATATACGCTGACATTTCTTTTGCTGAGTATTCCATACCTTTTTTTAGTATTTGTTCTCTGTTATGTTCCATAACGACATGACCATTATCATCTTCAACCTCAAGTAAAGCTTCTTCAATTTCATTTTGTGCAAAGCCTTTCATACTAGGTACAAGTCTTTCAGTATTTCCTGAACCATCTGTACTGTGGCATTTTATACACATTTCGTTGTATACTTGTTCCATTGTGTATTTAATAGGTGCACTTTCAGCTACAGCTTCAGTAGAGGCTACAGGTTCAGAAGCAGCTACAGTTTCAGTAGCAGCTATAGTTTTAGTTGTATTCTCATCTGAACATGCACTTAGTGTAAGTATCATAATGATTGAGGTTAAAAAAATAATTATATTCTTTTGTTTCATAGTTAATTCTCCTAAAATTTTATAACATATTTATAAATGTCTCCTTGGCATATAGTGCCAAGGAGTAAAATAAAGTTAGTGCTCTTGATCCAGATTAAATGCTTTTGTTCCTACATAGTACATAAGCATACAAAGTCCAAGACCACCTAAAGCTATCATTATCGCTGTAGGTGATGGAAAGTATTCAATCCACTCAGGAGCTAATTGATACTCTGTTTTTTTAAGCATCATAAGAGGCTTAAGTTGTGTGTCATGTATAAGGTTGTATCTCATGAAAAAGACACCTACCATTCCACTTAAAGAAGCCCAAAAAAGTATAACGGGACTTCTTCCCATATCTTTAAGGATTAAAATTAGAGGGATAAGCATAGCAAGTATGACTTCAGCCCAAAATGTCCAAGTTCCAAATATATGAATAGCTACATCTGCACGACCTGGCATACCACCATATATATCTGTTAGCATTTTCCATAAAACTATGAAAATCAATATAGAAATTAACAAACCTTGTATCTTAGCTAAACCCTGAAGCATTTTTTTAGCAGGATCAGGAAAATTTAGTTTATATCTGAAACCATACATAATAAAGGCTAAAAATACACCAGTTATAAATGCTGTTAATATGAAATATATTGGATAAAAAACACCATTCGCTATTGGTCTAGCATTTAAAAATCCAAATATACTACCAAGGTTTGAGTGAGCAGCAAGACCTACTAAAAGTCCTATAAGACCAAATGTCTTAGCTTGTTTCATTTTGTTGTGAAGTAAAAAATAAAACTCAATAATCATAAATGTTAAGTAAACACCGTAAAGAGTTCCCATCCACCAAACAGCAGAAGTTAAACCCGGACTGATAACATTATAGATAACCATAGTTACCGGATGCCCAATCTCAAAAGCAATTACTGCAAAACCTGCAAGAATTGTTACAATAGAACCAAAAATAGCCCTTTTAGAAATCATCATATAGTCTTTGAAACCAAATACATCGCCAAGTGAGCCAATTATACACAGTCCCGTTGAACTAACAACAAAAAAGATATAGACACCAAGTAAAAGACCCCATGGATGCTCTCTGGTTACATTGTACGCATGGTGCCCATGAATCAAGTAAGTTGCAGCACCAATAACAAACATAGCTAAAAACGCTAAAATTACAACAGCAAGAAGTATATTTACAGCAGTTTTTTCAAAACTTAAAAGTGATTTTATAGAAAAATCTTCCCGTATTGGGATATAATCGCTTATTCTCATTCTTATACTCCTTATGTTAGGTAAAATAATTTTGGTTTAGTACCAAGATGTGTTTTAAGTGAAAAGTGTTCTCTAGTTCTAAGAACTTCACTTATTTCACTATTTGGATCATCTAAATCACCAAAAATTCTTACTTTAGTTGGACATGTATTTTGACATGCTGTAGTAGTTTCACCTCTTGCAATTCTTGTATCTGTACAAAAATTACACTTATCAATCGTCATAGTTCTGTTGTCTATATATCTAGCATCATAAGGACAAGCATTAATACAGTAACTACATAAAATACATTTTTCCGGATCAACTCTTACAACACCTTCTTCAGTGTAGTAAGTTGCTTGAGTTGGACAAACCTCTTGACAAGGAGCCGCGTCACACTGTTGACATTGACTCGGATAAAAAGCGTTTGAAGTAATGTCAAGTAAAGGATATTGACCTTCTATCTCTCCTACTCCTACCCAAATTCTATGGTGATCCGCACCCATTAAGATGCCATTTTCTTCTTTACATGCTGTTTCACATGCCTTGCAGTCGATACAATTTTTGTAATCGAGTGCCATTCCATATCTAGCCATAAACTACACCTTTCTTATTTCAATATTTGTTTCATGCATAACTGCAGCTCCAAATACTGGTTCAGTACGATCTTCAATAACAGCATTATCGCTACCGCCATTTTTATATGCCCATGTTAATTCAGAACTTTCGTGACCAAACCCATGAACAAAAAACACTTGATTAGGAGCAACTTTTTCAGTTGGATATGCTTTAATCTGAGTCTTCCCAGCAGTTGAGCTTACCTCAATCATATCTCCAAAGTTGATATCTCTTTCTTTTGCAACTCGCTTATTTATCCAGATGAAATTCTCTGGCATAAGATCTCTAAGCATTGCATTGTTTCCAGTGCTTGTCTGAGTAAACTGAGCATGTCTTCCTGTTAGAAGTTTAAACTTTCCATTAGGAACACTAAATTCATACTCATCGTTCCATATAGGCATAGGGTCTATACCTTTTTTAGCAAAAGAAGCAATTTTACATTCTACTTTTCCAGAAGGAGTTTTTGGCTTACCACCAAACATACTGTATGATTTTTTATTTTCAGGATAGTACTGAAATTTGTTAGCACCTAGCTGCTTAAAATATCTGTCCATTTTTGGATAAAAAACACCATGCTTATCTAGTTGCTCAGATGCTCCAAGATACATAGCAACCGCATGATGATTTAATTCTTCTTGCGTGTGTATAAATGGTAGAGTTAAATCAAACTCAGCGTAAGTTTTTTCTTCTCCATTTTCTTCGATCATATCTTGAATCTCAGAGTCGAACTTCTTACTTATGTCAAAAAGAGGCTTAGAAATCTTAGTCGTTAGACCTTTCAAAATTTCAATAACAGGTTTGCTTTCAAACATAGGCTCTATTACTTTGTTTCTTACTGCAATAGAAGGTTCAATACCAGCAAATGTTTTAATAGGGTCTGTTCTCTCAAGATAAGTACACTCAGGTAGTACAACATCAGCATACATTACAGTATCACCTGGCATAGTGTCAATACAAACAACAAGTTCCATCTTTTTCAGCATTTCTGCTGTTTTTGCACTGTTTGGAGTGTTCATCATAGGATTATGCTTGTAACAAAACATTCCTCTTACTTTGTAATCCATATTGTCTTCTAGGAAGTTATTTCTCCAGTTAATCCATGATCCTCCACCAGGTATGATGGCTGCATCAGGGTAACCAGGTTCACCTTCTGTATGGTTGTGCTTTTTAGCTCTAGCTTTAGCTTGCTCATATAATGGTAGAAGACCTGCGTGTGCCTTCATAGGAAGATCACGTCCAAAGATTAATCCACCTTTAGTGTCAATTCCAGCATGAAGTGCTTGGAAAATTGCCATAGCACGACGAAGTTGGAAGTCATTTTGAGCAAAAGTAGATCTTCTACCTGGGTAGTAAATAGCTTTTGGTGCGTGAGCAGCAAAGTCTCTAGCTATTTTATATATATCTTTGGCTTTTATTCCAGTTAAAGGCTCAGCCCATTCTGGAGTGTATTTGTTAGATATAATACTTTCTTTATACTCATCAAAGCTATTAAAATTATCTTTAACGTATTGTTTGTTTTCAAGGTCTTCAGTTAATGTTACATAAGTTAATGCTAAAACAAATGCTAAGTCTGTACCTGGTTTAATTGCTAACCATTTATCAGCTTTTGCAGCAGTATTTGAGAATCTTGGGTCAACACAAATTAGTTCTGCACCGCGACCTTTAGTTCTTTTAAAAGCATCCATAGTGTCCGGAGTTACAATTGCTTCTGCTCTGTTTGCTCCAGCCATAATAATGTATTCTGCATTATCAAGGTCTGCCTGAGGGTAAGCTCCGATAGTTATCCCATACCCAGATGCAACAGTTTGAAGACAGAGAGAAGAGTGATTTAACCAGTTTGCTGATCCAAATGCTTGGAAAAATTGTTTAAAAGTATGTTCAGCCATACCTTCACCAGCACAGAACATCATTGAAGATCTGTTGTCTTTTTCTTCTTCAAGTATTGTTTTAAGCCCTGTAAATTTATCAGTACCATTTAAGATAGCTTCATTAGCTTCATCCCAAGTCACTCTTTTAAATTTACCCTCACCTTTTTCACCAATTCTTATCATTGGAAATTTTAGACGATCAGGATCATATACTGCTTGAATACCAGCATTTCCTCTTGCACATAGCATATTTCTAGATTTTGGAAATATTGGATTAGGGTTGAGTTTTGTGATAACCCCATTTTCAACTCTTGCTAACGCCGCACACTTGTTTACACACATTTCACATAATGTTGCTACTTCACGAGCCTCAACATCTTGCGTCTTTGTATTTTTAAATGAAATTTGTCCAGCTTTTTTATCTTTGGTATCTTCATTCGATAGTAAACTAGTAGTGCTGAGAGCAGTTGCCGTAACAACACTCATGGCTACACTTCCTTGAAGAAATTTTCTTCGTGAAACTTCCACTTTCATTAGTACTAACCTCCGTAATATTTTCTAAACTGCTTATATAAGTAAGTAATAAATTAATATTAACTTACTAAATAAATATAGATTGAAATATTGTAGTAGGATTTATCTTATAAATAACTTCAATTTAGATTATATATCACTTTTTTGTCACAATTTCTATATCCTCTATCAAACCTTTGTCAAAATTTTTATGACATGCAAAACAGTTTGCTTTTCTTTTAACTTCTTTTGACTTGAATATATGACGAGATATATTTGAATGAACATCTTTCCAGTATTTAATTTTTGTTATAGAAAGTCTACCCCTAGTTCCATCTAATGACTTCATTACTTTAAAAGAAATTTCTCTTGTACTTTTATCTGCACTATGTTCAGTTAGGTAAGCAAATATATTTTTTTGTTCGCTCAATGATATTCTATTATCATCTTTATCCATAGTAGGAGATATTTTTCTGCCGAAATGATTTTCTAAGCCTTCTTGTATTCTATTCCAAGAAGAAGTTGGTAGCATAAATGGTGGATATAATTTATGGCATGTTCCACATTTGTTAGCATATACTGGACTTTCTTGCTTATAATCTATCGGAGTATATAGACTTGCTGTAAATGCATTATCACTAGTATCAATTGAAAAATAAAAGATTATTGCTGAAATAATGAGAAAGATGAAAGAGAAGCATCTTTTGTATCTTGCTGGCTTGGAGTCTATCCCTTGTGTCTTTTTATATCCAGTTATCATTGTAAGTAGCATACTAGTTTTATGGTAGAAATGTTCTACTAGTACGCCTGTAATATGAATAATTACCCAAACAAGTAAAAAATAAGAGACATACATGTGAATATCAAATAAAACATCCATATACATATAGTAGTTCTCATTTAAAAAGCGAAAATAACCCTTTCCTTCTTGTATTCCATATAGTAGTAGACCAGTTAAGGATATAATAGAGCCTAGTCCAATTACAATGAGCGTGAACCAACTTGAAGCAGGATTATGTCCAGCAGGTATCTGTCTCCACCTATTTTGCAATTTTTCTTCAAAATAAAACTTTAATTTTGCAGGTGATAATTCAAATGTATTAAATGTCGCATATCTAGGGCCTATAAACCCCCAGATAATTCTATATATTAGCATTAGCCCAAATGTAATACCAACAGCAGAATGAAAGTTAAGTAAATTTTCTTTTAATGAAAAAATAAAAGAGAGAATAAAAGAAAAGGCAATTAGCCAGTGTATAACTCTAGTGTAGATTGGCCAAACAAAAACTTGGTCTTTTCTTTTGTTCAATTATATATCCTATATTATCAGAAAATTTTATTTATAAGCAGTTGGGTTGATACTCGTTTGTTAAACTCATTTTTTGCAACCTTATAACTACATGTTATCTTTTTATCTTGTGGCATTTCAAATACTGTTCTAAATGCAATAAGCTCTATAGTTTTTCTATCATATGCAAATTGTCTAATCTCTATTCTTGAATGAGACTTGTCTTGACCCATAAGTTTTATACTAACTACTTGTGCATTTTGAAGCAAAAAACTAGGTCTTGGATTTGCTTCTCCAAATGGCTCAAAGCTTTCTAACAAATCTATAAGGTTCAAGTCTATATCATCAGTGGACAAAATACCAGATATTTTTTCGTTTGGTATAAAGTCATTGGG
>JBLIEY010000006.1:0-36269 GCA_047633475.1 Sulfurimonas sp. | reverse complement strand
AGAAGCACTGATTGCAACAAACGAGGTAGATGGTGTTATAATAGGCAAGGCTTATTATGAAGGAAGATTAGACTTGGCAAAGATGTTTAAGCTTTTAAATTAATAGAAAAAAAATAAAAATTTAGCTATTATTAGAGCATAAATTTGCAAATATATATTTAAAAAAAGGATTTCAATTGAAATTACTTGTTGTTGATGACAGTTCTACAATGCGTCGTATTATTAAAAATACTTTAGCTCGCTTAGGTTATAAAGATATCCTAGAAGGTGCTGATGGACTTGAAGGTTGGGCACAAATGGATGCTAATCCAGATATTGATATGCTTATTACTGACTGGAATATGCCTGAAATGAATGGACTAGAATTAGTTAAGAAAGTTCGTGCTGATGCGCGTTTTAAAGATACACCAATTATTATGGTTACAACAGAAGGTGGCAAATCAGAAGTTATTACTGCACTGAAAGCCGGCGTTAATAACTACATAGTTAAGCCATTTACCCCACAAGTTTTAAAAGAAAAACTTGGTGCGGTAATGGGTGTTGTTGAATAATGGATGAATACTACTACGAGTTAGTAGTTAAAGTTTCATCTCACAAAGAGTTATTTGCTGACTTTTTATCTGATACGATACCGGTTGGCTTTGAAGAGTTAGAAACTGGTTTTGTTATTAGAAGTGAAGATGAACTTGACACTATTGTTTGGGGGTTACACCAATTTTGTGAAGCTTTACAAAAAGCTCTCGGGGAAACAATCGAGATTGAATGTACACAGCAAAAACTACAAAATAGTGATTGGGTTAAACTTTATCAACAAAGTATTAAACCAATTGTTATAGACAAATTTTATATCCATCCAACTTGGGATGAAGAAAATCCAGACTTAATTAACATTGCTATAGATCCAGCTTTAGCTTTTGGAACCGGACACCATCCAACTACAGCTTCATCTTTAAAGGCTATTTCTAAATATGTAAATGAGGGTGATTCTGTAATCGATGTAGGTTGTGGAAGTGGTATCCTTGGAATCGGAGCTATGAAGTTAGGGGCTGTTGTTGAAGCATGTGATACTGACCCTGTTTCAGTAGAAAATAGTATTAAGAATGCTGAGTTAAATGGTCTTTCCTTTTCAAAAATATGGGAGGGTTCATGTTCCTTAAGTTCTTCAAAATATGATGTAGTAGTAGCTAATATAGTTGCTGATGTTCTTACTTTCATAGCAAAAGATTTAAAAGCTGCTTTAAATGAGGATAGTATCTTGATTTTATCAGGTATTTTAGATAAATATGAAGGTAAGGTTCTGGGTTTCTATAAAGATTGTGAAATCTTAGAAAGAATAGCAGTAGACGAGTGGGTAACATTCGTTTTAAAAAGAAAATAAATAAGAGAGATAAATAATGGCAAACCAAAATAATAATAACGATAATAAAAATAATAATTTTTTTAATAAAAATCCATTAGTAACTTTCGCAATTTTTTCAGTAGTAATTATTGTACTGTTTAAAGTTCTTGTAGGTGATGGAGCAGGTCTTGATGGAAATGGTACAAATAACAAGACTAAAAAAGTTAGCTACTCTGAACTTAAGGGTTTAGTAGAAAGTAAAAGTTTATCAAAGGTTAGTATAGGTCAAACATATATTAAAGCTGCTGGAGCAGATGGAACAGTATATACAACTAGAATAGTTAATGGTGATACAGGACTTGTTGACCTCTTAGATAAGAATGGTATAGAGTATGCAGGATTTAGTGAAACTAACTGGTTTACTGAGATGTTTGGATGGTTGTTTCCATTTTTAATTATTATCGCAATATGGATGTTTTTTGCAGGTAGAATGCAAAAAAGTATGGGTGGTGGTATTTTAGGAATGGGAAATTCTAAAAAAATGGTCAACTCTGAAAAACCAAATACTAAATTTGATGATGTAGCTGGCGTTGAAGAAGCAAAAGAAGAAGTTCAAGAGATAGTAGACTTTTTAAAATATCCTGCACGTTATGTTGAAATCGGTGCAAAAATTCCTAAAGGTGTTCTTTTAGTTGGTTCACCAGGTACAGGTAAAACACTTTTGGCAAAAGCAGTTGCAGGTGAAGCTGATGTTCCTTTCTTTTCAGTAAGTGGTTCTAGCTTTATTGAAATGTTTGTTGGTGTTGGTGCAGCTCGTGTCCGTGATTTATTTGAGCAAGCTAAAAAAGATGCTCCTAGTATAATATTTATAGATGAGATAGACGCTATTGGTAAGAGTCGTGCAGCCGGTGGAGTGATGGGTGGAAATGATGAAAGAGAACAAACTCTTAATCAACTTCTTGCAGAGATGGATGGTTTTGGAACTGATACTCCAATCATTATATTAGCTGCTACAAATAGACCTGAGGTTTTAGATGCTGCCTTACTTCGTCCTGGTCGTTTTGACAGACAAGTGTTAGTTGACAAACCAGACTTTGAAGGTCGTGTAAAAATACTTAAAGTACATATGAAAAATGTAAAAATGGACGATGATGTAGAGATCAAAGAAATCGCTCGTTTAACAGCTGGTCTTGCTGGAGCAGATTTAGCAAATATTATAAATGAAGCTGCACTTTTAGCTGGTAGAAAAAGCCAAAAAACAGTTAAGCAAAAAGATTTATTTGAATCAGTTGAGAGAGCTATAGCTGGTCTTGCTAAAAAGTCTAGAAGAATCAACACAAAAGAGAAAAAAATTGTTGCTTATCATGAGAGTGGTCATGCACTTTTAGCTGAAACAACTAAGGGAGCTAAAAAAGTTTCTAAAGTTTCTATAGTTCCTCGTGGTCTTGCTGCTCTTGGTTACACATTAAATAAACCAGAAGAAGATAGATTTATGATGCAACGTCATGAGATGTGGGCAGAGGTAGATGTATTGCTTGGCGGTAGAGCTGCTGAACAAGTTTTTATAGGTGAAATCTCTACTGGTGCAGGTAATGACTTAGAAAGAGCTACAGACATCATTAAATCTATGGTTCAAACATATGGTATGAGTGATGTAGCAGGACTTATGGTGTTAGAGAAAAGCAGACAATCTTTTATAGGTGGTGGACAGCAAGCTACACGTGAGTATAGTGATAAAATGGCTGAAAACATGGATGAGTTTATTAAAACATCTTTAACTGAGCATTATGAATCTGTTGTATCTCGTCTTGAAGAGTATAGAGGTGCTGTAGAAGATATGGTTGCTCTACTTTACAAAAAAGAAAATATCACAGGTGAAGAAGTAATTGAGATAATCATTGCCTTTGAAAAAGAAAATAATATGGAATCAAAAGTAAAAGAACATACAGATGATATAGAAGAAGAGTTAAAAGAAGACGCTAAAATGTCTAAAAAAGAAACTAAATCAGAAGAAGATACAAATGAAGACAAACAATAATCTTTTACCAATAGCTAAAGAAGGTTTTAGTCGTATAGGAATCTCTTTTGCTGCATTAGTAGTTTTTGCTATTTTAGATTTAGAACTTTTAGAGTTCTTGTCTTTTTTATCCATTTTATTTTTTATATTTGTATATAGAAACCCTGAAAGGGTTACTCCATCTTTTGAACAAATGAGTGTTGTTAGTCCAGTAGACGGCGTTGTTCTTAGTATTGAAGAATTAAGCACTGAAGAATACTCTTATAAATTAGAAATTAATAGTAGCTACCTAAACGTATCACTTTTACGTGCTCCACTTAGCGCTACTGTAGAATCAATAAAATTAAGATATGGTGCAAGACTATCACAAACAGTACCATTGTCAAGAGATTTAAATGAACATGTTGATATAGTTTTTTTAGATAATAATCAAAATAAAATAAAAATAACTCATATGTTAAAGCAAAGTATTGATGATATAAAAATATATTTTATTGCAAAGCAGAACTTGACACAGGGTAATAGGTATGGCTTAATGGTTAACGGTATAACGACAATTTATTTACCGCAAAACTTTAGATTAAACGTTAGTGTTGGCCAAGAAGTTAATGCTTCTCAGACACTTATAGGGTACTTTTCATAAACTATGAAAAAAAGAAATTCTAATTTAATATTTATACTTCCAAATCTCTTTACTGCTGCATCAATTTTTTCAGGTATCTATAGCATCATTAACGCTATAAATGGAGACTTTGAGAAAGCTGCTTGGTTAATTATGTTATCTCTTATCTTTGATGGCTTAGATGGTAGAGTAGCAAGATTAACTAACACTTGTTCAAAGTTTGGCGTAGAGTTTGACTCTCTAGCTGATATGATTGCATTTGGAGTAGCCCCATCACTATTAATGTATCTGTTTATAGGTCATGAATTTGGTCGCTTTGGTATTGTTGCATCTGCACTATTTGTAATTTTTGGGGCTATTAGACTAGCAAGATTTAATGTTATGACTGTGAGTAGTGAACCATCAGTTTTTATTGGTGTTCCAATTCCTACAGCTGCAGTTTTTGTTTCCTTACTAGTACTTCTTTTTCAAAAATATGGATTTCATGATAATTATGGATTTATAATAATGTTTTTATCTATCTTAGTATCTCTTCTAATGGTTAGTAATATACGTTATCCAAGTTTCAAAAAAGTAGATTTTAGTCCAAAAAATGCGATGAAATTATTTGTTTTAATTCTCTCAGGATTATTTGTAGTCTTTGTTTATCCAATTGAAGGGTTTTCACTTATATTTACTCTTTATATTATTTATGGATTAGTTAGAGCAGCAATACTAATGCCTAAAACAGTATTTAAAAAATAAGCTTTTACTCTTTAGAAGCTTGTTGTTGCTCGAAAAGTAGCTTGTCTAAATCTATATTGAAGTTAAAGTATTGAGAACTAAATCCATTATCACCAATTCTTCCAAACTGAATAGCTGCACCCTGATTGTTTTTCACTTCAAGATATAATAGACCTAAAGCATAACGACTCTCCAAGAAACTACCATTTTTCATCTTTGATAGTTCCAACAGTGCTATAGCATTTGCATGGTGATTAGCTGCTGTAGAAGCAACTGCACCTAAAAATAGTGTATATGCATCTCTAACTTTTAAATCGTCTATTAAAGTATTGTAAAGAGAGTATGACTCTTCATATGCTTTGTCATACAAAGATGCAAGGGCAAGAGTTGCTGTAATTTCATGAGTGTTTCTATTTGTCGTTTCAAGCTTTTGTCTTAGTTGTCTTCGTAAGTAAAAGAGTTTTCCTGTTAGAAGGTTTTGTTGAGTGTATAAATATCTAGTTATATATGGACCATAATAAAGATCCTCAAAATCAAACTTTTGTACTTTTAGATAGTTTAGAACTTTTTTTGCATAAGCCGTATTTTTTAAGTCTGAGAAATATGCATCAATATACATCATGTGTGGTAATATCTCGTTTGGTAGCAAAACTGTGAGCTTATGAGATGCAGATTTTGCAGCATCTATGTTATTTAATTTGAGACCAATAATAGTATCTAAAGCTAAATATAATGGTCTTTGTTTATAGTCTTTATTTAACCAATCTGCAGAAGAAATAACATTATTATCGCATATTGATATTAAAGTTTTGTATAAATCAATTTCTTCGTTAGGATCTTCTATAGCAATAGAATCTTTTAAAATTTCAAATAACTTAGTAGTGTCTTTGTTAATAAGTTGACTTGTCATAACAGAATAGATACCAGATAAATAATTTTTTGCATTTAGATGATATGAAAGAGTGAAATGTTTATTTGCTTGTATAATGTTGCCCATTTGAGCATATGTTAAGGCTAAATTGTAATGAAGTATAGAATGTTTTGGTTGTATCTTCACAAGTTTTTGAAGTTGTGTATTTGCTTCTCTCAACTTGAAGGATAGTGCTAGTTTTATAGCTTTTACTATACCTTGATTAACACTAGAAGCTGAAGCACTTCGTTTTAAATAATGTTTTGCAGATGAAATATTGTCAATAAATATATTTGCATTTCCCTTTTGAATATAACTTATACTTTGATCAGCATTAAAAATTTTATATGGTGAATAGTAAAAAATCTTTAGATAATTTAATTCTTTAGATTTTTTTATATTTTCTCGGTATCTAACTTGTGCTTTTGAAGGATCAAAAAGAGATTCTTTTAATGTGACTTTTATTGGATATGGTTTATATACTTTTTCTGGAAACATATCTGTTACATTTTTAATTTGTTTAGAGGCAGTTGATATTCGTCCAACTTTCAAGTTAATAAGAGCCTGTGCAATAGCTGCTTTTACAGGCTCTATGTTTTGTAAGATTGCTGTAGCTAGATGTTCTTGAGCAAGTGCTAAGTCGCCAATTCTTGCGTATAACATTGCAATACTAAAAGAGTCTTTTACGTTAAAGTCTTTCTCCATAGATTCTATAGCTTTATAGTCATTTGAGTAAAGTGCATTTATCTTTGCTCGTAGATGCTTTTGGGCATCTGGGTATTCATCGCTTGTTGGATTTTCTAAAGCACTCAAAGCCTCAAGATAATTCTCATTATAGTAGTTTATAAGAGCATAGTAGTAAGAGTATTGAGGTGAGCCCTGCTCTCTAGCTAGATATGCATAAGCTAAGTCTATATAATATCTAAAACTTTTTTCATCCTTTAGATGCAAGCAACAAACGGCAGCATTTATAGCGCTAACACATCTCTTTTCATCGTTAACTATAGCTTTTTTAAATGTTTTAAGGGCTAAATCATAAGTCCCGTCTTTTAGTTGAGCTACGCCTAAGTTGTAGACAGAAATAGCTTCACTGTATATAGCAATTTTTTTATATAAGAAGAGAGCTTCATCTTTTGAACCGCTAGAATAAAGATAGTTAGCCTTTGAAATCATATTTTCTAGCTTACTTGGTTCTATTGTTTTAGTGTCTTTTTGCTCAAGCTTAGTCTCAATAAAGTCCATTGAGACAGCTTCATTAGTGTTTGCAGTTTTAAGTATAAAAAATAATGAAATAATAATGAGAATAAGTAAAAAAGCAATAATACCAAAGATAATAAGTTTTTTCTTTTTTGAGGAAGAATCATCTGGAATATTAATAATTTCTTCAATTTTGTCTGAACCAGCAGCATCACTCTCTTCAATGATTATTATATCTTCTGGTGCTTCAGCCATAACCTACCTTGTTTAGTCTTTTGTAAGCAAAAAAAGTACCAAATACCTAGTTTATATAGGATATATAGTATTTAAGCAAATCTATATTGTATTATAAATTAAAAACCTTAAGTCAGCTGTATAGGTAAATAATTAAATCTTTTTAAAACACCTTGACATTAGTTTGATATCAAACTATAATTCCAACACAAATAAGGTTTGATGTCAAACTAAAATAAGAAAAGGGTAAAAATGAAAATTATAAACAAAAAAACTGTTTTAGCATCTGTGCTAGCTGTTAGTGTTTTTGCAGGAACTGCATTTAGTTCGTCAATTAAGGAGACAAATGTGAATTTAGAAAAACAACAAGTTGTAGAGTTATTAAACTCTATAGAAAATGGTAATTCAAAGCCAATAGCATATATTAATGCAAGTAATTATATTCAACACAACCTAGGTGTAAAAGACGGATTAGCAGGTTTTGGTGAAGCTCTAAGTTACCTACCAAAAGACAGTGCAAAAGTTGAAGTAGTAAGATCTTTTAAAGATGGTGATTTTGTATTTACTCATACTAAGTATAACTTTTTTGGACCAAAAGCGGGTTTTGATATCTTTAGATACGAAGATGGAAAAATTGTAGAGCATTGGGATAATCTTCAAGAAATTGCAGACAAAACTGCAAGTGGAAGAACTCAATTTGATGGTCCGACTGAGCTTAAAGATTTAGATCAAACTGAGCAAAACAAAGAGTTAGTTAAAAACTTATTGAACAATGTATTTTTTGGTAAAAATCCAAGTAAAATCACTGAGTATATCTCAACTAAGCAGTATGACCAACATAACCCAGGCGTAAAAGATGGACTAGCAGGTCTTGGTGAAGCACTTAAATCTTTAGCAGATGCGGGTATGCCAATGGTATATGAAAAAAATCATATGGTTTTAGGCGAGGGTAACTTTGTTCTATCTGTAAGTGAAGGTCAATTTTTAAATAAACATGTGGCTTTTTATGACCTTTTTAGAATAGAAAATGGCAAAGCTGTTGAGCATTGGGATACAATTCAAAATATTCCAGAAAAATCTGCTTGGCAAAATAGCAACGGTAAGTTTTAACTAAATAATAGTTATTATTCTACAAATGCATAAGATAGGAATAAGTAATAATGACAAATATAAATGCAATCATATCTACTATTGCAAATATCAGTAATAGCGCAAACAAACTTATAGTTGAAGAATTAAAACAAAATAATTTGGATGGGCTTGCTCCCTCTCATGGAGATATATTAGTTCTTTTATATCAAAATGAGAATGGTGTTGCTATGAACAAAATTTCTTCTGCAATTCATAAAGATAAATCGACTGTTACAGCTCTTGTTAATAAGCTCGAGAAGATGCAACTGCTTGAAAAATTTAAGCATGAATCTGACAGCAGAAGTACAATGGTTAGGCTAACACAAAAAGGTATAGATACTAAACCAATTGTAATGGATGAAATATCAACAAAGCTCTTAGATAGAACCTATAAGAACTTTTCAAAGAAAGAGAAAGAGCTACTGTGTGATTTACTCGAAAAAGTAAAAAGCAATTTTATGGATACTGGGAAATAAATAATTTTTATGTATCTCTTTAAAATATAAGAGACGAGCATTAAAATATTTACAGATGCACTTAGATGCCGAATTTACCATCGATAGTAATATTTTATTTAGAATGGATTATATAAGGAAAAAATATGAAAACAATTTTATCAATATTTGTTGCCTTAGGGTTAATGGCTCTAAGTGCAATTGGTAATGTAACACTAGAAAAAGGTGTTATGGAAGTAAAAGACTACGGTTCAATGAAAGTGCATGTATATGCAACACAAGATGCACTGAATGACTATCTTTATATTTTGGAAAAAGATGGAGATGCTATTATGTTAGAAAGTCCAGCATTTTTTGATAATCATAAAGCACTGGCATCTTATATTAAGCAAACAGGATTAAATTTAAAAGGAATTATTCTTCCTTATCATTTAGCTGGTAAAGAGTTTTTAAATATAGCTAACTTAAAAGATATTAAAACTTATTCTATGCAACAGAGTGTTGATTTTTTCAAAAAAGGTCATGGAGCAGGTATGCTTAAAAAATTTGATAAAGCGTTTGGCAAGGCTTTTGACGGTGGTTTATATCAACCAAATGTTATGCTAAAAGAAGGAAAAATTACACTTGCTGGAATTAAAATGAATATCGTTAAAACACCAATTGGTTTTGATGTGGAACTTCCAGAAATAAATGCAGTGTATATTCATATGTTAGGTCACAATGTACACTCTATTATTCCTGGACATAATGGAGCTAAAGGAATGATTTCTGAACTTGAGATGTTTAAGAAAAAAGATTATAAAACTTTTTTAACTTCTCACCATCCAATGGAAACTGATAAAGATGCAACAACAAAGATTGCTTATCTTAAAAATGTAGATGAAATCGCTACAAACTCTAAAACTAAAGAAGAATTTATTGCTAATGTTAAAGCAGCATATCCAAAATATCATGTAGAAGATTTTCTTGGTATGAGTGCTGGTATGTTTTATAATAAAAAAAACAATGATAAAGCACAACTAAAAGAACTGATAAAAAAGTATGTTAAATCAGTAAATACTGCAGACATCAATTTGGGTGCACAGTTATGGTTAGACTCAGAAGAAACATCATTTATACATCCAAGAGGACATGATGTAGGTACTAAAAATATACTAGAAAACTTTTTTACAAAAGTTATGTTTGGTAATTTCTCAAAACGTGATTTAAGAACAAAAAATATACATATAAGTGTATACAAAGATAGCGCTGTTGTTGAGTTTTACTGGGATTTTTTCGCTACATTTAGAAAAGATGGCTCACCAATAGAAACACATGGTAGAGAATCTCAAGTATATACTAAGACTGCTCAAGGAGAGTGGAAGTTAGTTCACGTTCATTATTCTAACATGCCTGTTAAAGGAAGTAGAGCAGGTTTCTAATATATATAAATGGCTCGCCTTCTATTAAGAAGGTAGGGCTAATTTGCAAAAAAGATAAACACATGAGTACTCAAAAATATTTTGAAATATTAACAGAAGAAATTCACTCAGTTGTTGTAGCTACAGTTGATGAAAATGGACTTCCTACAACTAGGGTAATCGACATGATGTTACATGATGACTCTGGCATCTACTTTCTAACAGCAAAGGGTAAAACCTTTTATAAACAACTGATGGAAAAATCTTACCTCTGTCTTTCTGGAATACTCGGAGAAAAAGCATCTATGTCTAAAAAAGCTATTTCCTTATCAGGTTCAGTTAGAAATTTAGGTTCTGATAAATTAAAAGAAATATTTATAAAGAATCCATACATGGTAGATATTTATCCAAGTATTGAAAGTCGTAAAGCCTTGGATGTATTTTGTATTTATAAAGGGCAAGGGGAATATTTCGACTTATCTACAAAGCCAATAACTAGAGGGAGTTTTACTTTTGGTGGGAAAAAACTACAAGAGTTTGGTTACATAATTACAGATGACTGTGTAGGTTGTTCAAAGTGTGCTGAAAATTGTCCTCAAGATTGTATTGACGAAGGAGAACCTTTTGTGATAAATCAAGAGCACTGTCTTCATTGTGGTTATTGTTATGATATTTGTCCCTCAGAAGCAATAGTAAAAAAAGCTTAAAATATATATCAAAGGTAATTATATGGAAATGAATTTTTTATTGGTCCTTGTTGGAATTATTTTATTTGCTTCTATTGTTCATGGAAGTATTGGTTTTGGTTTTGGGATGATTGCTACGCCAGTGGTAGCAATGTTTACAGATATGCAAACAACCATAACTTATATGTTAATCCCAACAATGCTTACGAGTTTAGTAGCAGTTCGGAGTGAGGGTAATTTTTTTGAAGCATTAAAAAAATTTTGGTTTATCATCTTGTTAATGGTTGTTTTTAGCGGGGTTGGTACTGGTATTTTATTATATATAAACTCTGATTATTTTAAATTACTTCTATCTATGATTATATTCGTATATCTAATTCAATCATCCGTTAATATTCAAGCAAGTTTTATTTCAAAGTATAAAAAAGCTTCAACTTATGCCTTAGGTATTCTAGGTGGTATTATCTCTGGACTTACTAATGCAGTAGCTCCACTTGTAATCATTTATGCCTTAGAATTGAAATATTCAAAGCAGGACATTATTCAACTATCTAACTTATGCTTCTTATTTACAAAAATAGGTCAGTTAGTTGTGTTTTTATCTTTTGGTGCATTTTCAATGCAAGCTTTTGAACTCTCTATAATGAACATAGTACTTGTCTCTATAGGACTATTTTTTGGACTAAAAATAAAAAAGAAAATTGACCAAAGATTTTATGCAAAAATTTTAAAAGTCATACTATTTTTCACCGCTTCTTTTTTAGTTATTGATACAATCAATGGATGAGTTAATGTTAAATAAACTCATTGTGCTACTCCTAAAAGAAAGAGCAGAAGGGCTTCCTACTTCTTTTTCTAATTTATTAGAGGCCGATTTATTTCGTGCTCTATGTAATATTAGACCAGCTATAAAAGCAAGTGAAGAGCTTATTAACTTACAAAATAAATATCTACAAGAACAGACATTAAAAAGAGGTGTTAAAGATGTCAGTACTTTTGTGTATAAAGAAAATATTTCTTTATACCAAGGTGATATTACAAGACTAAAGTGTGACGCTATTGTTAATGCTTGTAACTCTCAACTACTTGGCTGTTTTACTCCACTTCATAATTGCATAGACAATATCATACATACAAATGCCGGTATTCAAGTTAGAATAGATTGCAATGATATTATGAAAGGTCAAAATTTGGCAAATGGAGATGTAGTAGTTACTTCGGCTTACAACCTGCCTAGTAATTATATATTTCATACAGTCGGACCTATTGTACAAAACGCTAATGTTAGTCAAGAAAATATGCAAGACTTGAAAAAATGTTATATAAATTCTTTAGAAAAGTTAAAAGAAAAAAATCTTAAAACCATAGCTTTTTGTTGCATCTCCACTGGAGTATATGGTTACCCAAAAGAAGCAGCATCTAAGGTAGCTATTTCAACAGTAAAAGAGTGGTTAAAGGACAACAATGACATTAAGGTGATTTTTAATGTATTTTTAGATGAGGATAGAGAATATTATGAACGACAATTATAAAAGTAGAATCAAAAAATTACAATCTTTAATTGTTGATGCAGATATTGTTTTAATAGGTGCAGGAGCAGGACTTTCAACTTCAGCCGGACTTATATATTCTGGCGATAGATTTCATAAAAACTTTGCAGAGCATATTGAAAAATATGGCATCTCTGATATGTATTCTGCAGGATTTTACCCTTTTAATACAGCAGAAGAAAAGTGGTCGTACTGGTCAAAGCATATAAAACTAAATCGTTATGATGAATGTACTTCAAGTTTATATGATGATTTATACGCGATTGTTGAAAGTAAAAACTACTTTGTAATTACAACAAATGCAGATGGAATGTTTTTTAAATCTGGGTTTGATAAAAAAAGAATATTTGCTGTTCAAGGAGATTATGCAAAGTTTCAGTGTTCGATGTCTTGTCATAATAAACTGTATGATAATAAAGAAATAATTCATAGAATGGTTAAAGAACAAACAAGCTGTAAAATTCCAAGTTACTTAATACCTAGATGCAAAGTATGTGGAGCAGATATGGAAGTAAATATAAGAAAAGATGACTTATTTGTAGAAGATGAAAATTGGGATATATCGTATAGAAAGTATGAAAAGTTTATATCAAGCATAGATGCTAAAAAAATAGTTTTTTTAGAGTTTGGTATTGGTTATAACACTCCTTCAATCATAAAATATCCTTTTGAGCGAATGACTATGCAGTACAAAGATGCAACACTTGTTAGGTTTAACAAAGAATTCTCACAAGTAGATGAAATAGATAAAAATAAAAGCCTTTCTTTTGATGAGGATATTAAAAAAGTAATAACTGATATAAAATTACAACACAAATAAAAATGCGCTAATCGAAGTTAAACTCATTAATATAAAGATAGGAGTAAGTTCTCCATTATGAATATAAGATGCTATAAAACCAATAGACCCAGCAATTAAAAACTCTGTAACACCTATAACGGCTGTTGCTACTCCGCTATTTTTTGGAAAATATTCTAACGCTAATGACATTGCATTTCCAAATACAAAACCTATACTTCCAACATAAAGCATCATCGTTACACATACTAAAGCAACCTGAGGTATGTTAAAAATATGTGGATTAAAAGAAATAAATATCAATAAAAAACTAGATAGCATTTGTAAAGATAGTCCTCTTTTTAAAATTATCTCAAGTGGATACTTTTTTACTAAAAATATATTAATTCTAGTAAAAATAATCATTAGTAAAACATTGGCTCCAAAAAGAAAAGGGAATTTATCAACAGACACAGAAAAATAATCCATATATATAAAACTACTTTTTCCTATAAAAATAAACATCCCAGAAAAAGCAAATGATACTGCAAATATATATTTAATAGCTTTTTTATGTGTGAACACCATTTTATATGATTCTAAGACTTTAATATTTGTTTTGCTACCTGTCTCCGGTAGTTTTAAAAAAATAAGTATGATAATAAAACATGAATATATACAGAGCAGTAAAAATATATAATTCCAATCAAAATATGAGACGACTATTGCTCCAATAGCAGGCGCAAGTAAAGGTGCTAATAAAGTCATAGAAGAGACTACTGAAAACACTCTAGCTGCTTCTTTGCCATGAAATAAATCTCTTATAATTGCCGCATAATTGACAGCGGCTATCCCACCAAAGAAAGCTTGTGAAGCTCTAAATATAAACAGTAGTTCTATAGAATTTGCAAAAAACAGAACGAGGCTAGATGCACTAAATCCAATAAGTCCAATAAGTATTGGAGTACGTCTGCCAATCTTATCGGAAAAAATGCCACCCAAGAGTTGACCCAAAGCATAAAATATAAGGAAGATGCTAAGAGTAAGCTCAACTTTTTCAATTCCAACATTTAAGTCTTTTGAAATATTTAGCATTGAGGGCAAGTACATATCTGTTGCTAATGGCGTCAAAGATGAGAGTAACCCCAGTAGCATGATTATTGTAAAGTGTGTATGAAGTTTTGTCATTGAAGCGATATTAAAAAACTATATGGTTTGGGTTGATTTTTTTCATGCTAGAACCTAAAAGTAATATATGAAAGAATTTTAGCGAAGTTATATATTATGCCACTGAATTTTAATACAATAATTCAGTAAGATTTATTTGATATAATCCTGTAATAATTATACATTTATAAAAATGGAGTTCACATCAGTTTATCAAGCAACTACTTTTTACTTTATCATGGAATACACTTTGATAGAAATGACGCAAAAAGTCTAGAAGAGATGATAAATGATGAGACATTTTTTGAACTCTCAGCACTTCTGCTATCGTTAAATAGAAAAACTTTTGAGACCATATCTAGCTTGAAAAGTTTTTCTACTATTACTAGTCAATTTGTATCTGATAAAATAGAAAATCTAGACTCACTTTATAGTTTACAGTACTCTTTGATAAGACACTTTATAGACTATAAAACACAAAGTAATATTCATCATTTACATGATTCTTTTAACTATTTGCATAAAGAGGGCTTACTAGATAGCTTGTCACTTGAAAAGTTAATTTCGCTTTTTGATCCATCACTGTTAAGTAAAGAAAATAGTACTGAAATAGTCCCAGATGCAGATGAAAATTTTAATATTTTTAAGCAAGAAATTTTAAAAAATATACATGAATTAAAAAAAGTTTTTAACAATACAAAAAGCCTTGAGAAAACTGTAGACTACCTTAACTCTCAAACCTTCTCCATTGGAATTACTGGTGTAATGAATGCTGGTAAATCAACAATGCTGAATGCTCTTATGGGCAAAGATATCTTAGGCACAAGTGTAGTCCCTGAAACTGCTAATCTCACGATTGTAAAATACTCTAAAACACCATCGGCTAAAGTAGTGTTTTGGAATAAATTACAGTGGCAATATATACTGCGTAGTGCTAAAAGTATAAAGCCAATGGAAAAGTTTGTTGAAGAAACACAGATGCACTTTAAAGATAGTTTGGATGAGTATATATTGCAAGACTCTAGATGCGATGAGGTTAGTATAGATAATCTAAGCGATTATACTTCTGCAAGTGCAAGTGATAAAAAATGTAACTTAGTTAAGTATGTAGAACTAGGCGCAAATCTTAGCTTTTTAGAAGATGGCATTGAGATTGTTGATACACCTGGTTTAGATGATACGGTGATACAAAGAGAAGAGATTACTAAAGAGTATTTATCTAGATGCGATGTTATGATTCATCTAATGAATGTGAGTCAAAGTGCTACACTTAAAGATGTTGAGTTTATTATTGATTCTGTTTTATACCAAAATGTTACAAAGGTACTTGTAGTTATTACGCGGGTAGATATGGTGAGTAAAGAAGATGTTAGTGAAGTTATAGCTTACACTAAAAAATCTATAGCTAGTAAACTTCATGAGCAAAATGCAGGTTCCAAACTTGACCTAGTTTTAAAAACACTTCAGTTTGTAGCATTGTCAGGGAAAATGGCTCTTATGCATAAAACAGGTCAGCAACAAGAGGCAGTAGAAGCTGGATATGAACTCGAAGATACAGGTATTTTAGAGATAGAGAGTTATATACAAGATACTCTCTTTGGTAAAGAAAATTCGCGAACTTCGCTGATTGTACACTCAGCCAAAAATCGCCTGTTAGAAGCTATGGATATAGCTCTTGGCGAGTTGAAATATGAGAACTCATTACTCTTTAAAACTGAAGATGAAGTGGATGAGGAACTAAGTAAATTAAAAATAAAAAAAGACAAACAGTTGGAAATCTTTAAACTTTTGAAAAATCAAATAAGCGGTTATGAGATTGAACTCTCAAACTATGTTGATAAACTCCAACTGTTCTTAGATAACGAACTTAAAAAACTTCGTGGCGTTGTTAAGCAAAGACTGATTGATGAAACATTATATACTCTAGAAAAAGACAAAAAAACACCACATATAAAAGATCAAAGTAGAATCATAGATAGTGCACTAAAGAACGGTCTCATTGATATTATTAGAGATTATCGTCATATGTTTGTAGAAAAATCTTCTAAGATTTCAGAAATAATAACTCTGCAATATGATGACATCAAACCAACTGAGGAAAATATTCATAGTAGTTTTGATTATACAAGTGTTTTTGGAAATTCTTTTGATAATGGATTTTTAACTTCAAACAATGAAGCACTGGTGCAAAAAGTCTCAAAGCTTCTAAGTACCGCATCTTTGAAAAAAATAACAAAAACAGATGAAGAACTTTCTGTAATCATACAAGATGAATTTGTTCATATTCAAGAGCAGTTAAAAAGCAGAGCATTAAACCTCTCTTATGAGTTACTAAATGAATTTATAATTGGACTAAAAAAACCTATTAATGATTTTGAAGAAAATCTCTCAAGCACTGAAAAGCTTCTGCAAAATCATATATCTTTTTTAAATGAAGATGCAAACTCAAGACAGAAAAAGTCTGTTGAACTTTATGAACGCATAAACATAATTGAGCAAGTTTTTAAGAGGTACTCTAAATGAAGCACTTAAAAGAGATTGTAACAGAGTATCAAGAGAAGTACTTGGTTGAAGAGGTTTTTGATGAGAGTATAAGTGGTGATATTAAACGTATTCAGAAATTACTTTTAGATGAAAACTTTTTACCTTCTGCTGGGCTAAAATCACTGTTTAAAAAATTGTTACGTCGTGCAAACTACCCAATGGAAGTAGCTATAGTTGGTCAGTTCTCTTCTGGTAAATCTACTTTTTTAAATGCTCTGTTATCTAGGGATATACTACCAACTGGAATAACTCCCGTGACATCAAAAGTAAACTATATTAATTATGCCAAAGAGTATAAACTCAAAATCACCTATCACAGTGGAGCAAATGAGTACCATCCTTTAGACTTAATCTCAAACTTTACTGATCAAAGACACTCTATAGAAGATATAAAATACATAACCCTTTATGCGCCAATGGATATCTTAAAAGATATATCTTTTGTAGATACCCCAGGTCTAAATTCTCAGTCTCTTGATGACACACAGGTAACAAAAAAAATATTACGTGATGTTGATGGAATCATTTGGTTAACACTTTTAGATAATGCTGGTAAAGAGAGTGAATCTGAAATATTAAGAGAGCATCTGAAGAATTTTAAAGATAAATCTCTTTGTGTCTTAAATCAAAAAGATAAATTTAATGATGAACAAGTTCAAAGAACGGTATCGTATGTAAGAGAAAATTTTGCTGACTTTTTCTCACATGTTATTCCTATATCTGCAAAACAAGCACTTGATTCAAGGGTAAATCAAAAAAATGTCTTAATTGATTATGCTCTTGAGTCTATGCAAAAAGCTTTTAAAAAATCTAGTGTTCTTCATAAAAATGCCAGGGACTTGTCTTTTTTCAAAAATGAATTTGAAGAGTTCTCTCGTACAATCGACGATATAAATAAGCATGATAGTTCTAATGATGAACAGATGATGCAAGATTCCAATATATCTGAAATTTTAAATTTCATTGAGACAGTTATAAGACCACAAGCAAAAGTGTCTAAAGCTTATTCTATTAAAAAAGATTTAAATGATATATGTGACATCCTCATAAAAGAGTATGAAACAATACTTGGTGTTTATGAAAGCCTTCTTAAGATACTAACAACTAAAGAGAGTGAAATTTTGAAAGCTTTTGACCTAGTTGGTATTAAACATTCAAAGTCCTTGCATCTAACATACACTCAAATGGAATCAATAGCCCAATCAATAACTGATGTTATCTATGAAAATATAAAAACAAAAGATGCTACTCGTTACGAAGAAGAGAAGGGTGTTTTTGGGCAAACTAAGATTACAGCTCATAATTATGAGGCAATATATGTAGATATAGAAGCTATTTTGAACAAACTCTTTTACGAAAACCAATCACTAGACAAACAGATAAAAGCTACAACGTCTTACTTGGAAAATATAGAACAACACAGTAGCGAAGACTTTAGAGATGTTTTTCGTATTTTAAAACACTCTATCCAATTATGGCAAAAACCTTATGAACTTATAAAGAAAAATAGAGAGATAGCATCTGACTTGGAGTTCGCGAACACCCGTCAGTTTGTCTCGAAAGTTTATGAAAACATTATCCTTGAATACGATCGTGCAATATTAGGAAATACAGAATCTTTGCATAAAAAGTTTGCTTATTTTAATGGGGCAATTTCTTATTCATATAAACAAATAACCAAAGAAAGTATATTTTTAGTTAATGAAAAAATTGTTGCTCAAACCAAATCGTTTGAGAAAGATCCTTTGAAATATAGTATTACAGCTCCAAGCAATGAAGAGATTCTTGAGATAGTAAAAACGAATTTTACATTTGAGAAGATAGAGTCATTCTTGATTTCTAGAGGGAACTATCTTTACAAAATAGTTGAAACAGCAAAAACACAATTTAAACAGATTAATGATCAACAGATTGAGTATGTAATCTCTAAAAAACAAATCTATCTAGATAAGATACAAGAGATGCAAAAAATTAAAAATCAGATATAAAATAATATTTATAATGATTGTGCTAGAATAAGTTATACTGTAAAAAAGGAATATTTTGTTTAAAAATATTAATGAAAATCTTTTACTTAAAATTATAAAATATGCGCCTTCATTATTTTTAATTCTATTTGCTGTTTTAATGACATCCTACCTTTTTTATCAAAATAAACAAGATTTGAATATCCAAAAAAGTAAAATAAAAGTTGAACTTATAGAATCTAAGAAAGATATAGCAAAAAATAGTCTTCAAATGGTTCATGAATATATACATAAAACAATTGAAAATTCAGAAAATTCACTAAAAAAAGATTTAAAAAATAAAATAGACATCGCTTGGAAAATTACTGAAAATATATATAATAAAAACAAAGATTCTTTAACAAAAAAAGAGATAATTTTACATATTAAAAATGCACTAGAATCTTTTCGATTTAAAGAGGAAAGGGGATATTTTTCTATTCATACAATGACTGGTATAAATATTCTTCATCCCATAAATAAAAAGTTCGAGGGAACTTCAGTACTCAATAGAATAGATGCTCAAGGAAATCATCCGGTACAAACAGCCCTTCGTATTGCAAAGTCCAAAGGAGAAGGTTTTTTCTCTTGGTACTATTATAAACCAAATGATAAATCTAAACAATTTGAAAAATTTGGTATTGTTAAAAAATTTGAGCCATTAAATCTGATTATTACTACAGCAGAATATATTGATGATTATAAAAAAAATCTAAATAGTGCTATTTTAGAACACCTAAAAATAAGGGAATCTAAAGAAAATATTTTTCTAATAGATTCAGAAGGTAATTCTTTATTAACCACAAGCAAATATTTTAATATTTCAGAGGTTGGTAAAAATAATCAATTTGTCAACTTATTTAATGATTTTGTAAATTCAAAAAAAGAAGATACATATATGGAATATAAATTTATAGATGACAATAAAGAATATTCCAAAATATCATATTTGACAAAAGTACATGATAATGGCTGGATTATTGGTGGGGGATTTGATGTGGATGCCTTAAATGAAAAGATTATTAATAGACAAGATAAGTCAGAAAAAGAGTATGAAAGACACATTTACGTTACTCTCGTGATTGCTATAGTTATGACTACTCTATTATTGATTATCTCTATATGGGTATCGAAATTTTCTGAGAAGCTATTTATAAATTATAGAAAGACATTAAAAAGAAAAAATTTAATTTTGAACAAAGCTCAAAGTCAAGCTAAAATCGGAAGTTGGGAAAAATCTTTTGATAGTGAAATTTTAAATTGTTCTGATGAAACTTATCATATATTTGAAATCGATTCTAAAAATAATCTAACCTTTAAACTTTTTATAGAAACTATTTATCCTGAGGACATAGAATCTTTAAGTTTAGCTTTTCATAAAAGTGTGCAAGAACATACTGAATACTATTTTGAACATCGATTGCCTTTTGCTGATGGACGAGTTAAATATATAGTCGAACGCGGTGAACATTTTTATGATAAAAATAATATATATACAAGTACGATAGGTACTGTACAAGACTTCACTGAGCGTCAAAATAATTTGCTGTTGCTAGAACATAAAAAAGAAGAACTAGAAACAATCATTCAAAATGCACCAACTCCCATGATGATACATAATGAAGATGGAAAGATACTTATGCTTAATGAGGCATGGATAAATTCTACTGGTTATTCTTCAGAGGAAATATCTACAATTGATGATTGGGTTAAAATTAGATATGAAGATACACAAGATAAAATTGATATGTATAAACGTCTTGAATTACTTTGTAAAATCACTCAAAAAGTAGATGTTGAAGAGTACACTTTTTTAAATAAAAACAAAGACTATATTACATGGAAACAAAGCTCGGCACCATTAGGCATAATAGAAGGCAAACGCACCATTATCTCAACTGCTATGGATATTACAGAATTAAAACAAAAAGATGAGATGCTAATAAACCAATCACGACACGCTGCAATGGGAGAGATGATAAGTATGATAGCTCACCAATGGAGACAACCACTCTCTACTATATCAATGGACGCTAACAATATGCTCTTAGATATTGCCCTAGGTGATTTTAGCATGAGTGAATCAGAAAAATATGCAAATAATATTTCTGAACAAACAGAGCATCTCTCACAAACTATAGACGACTTTAGAAACTTTTTTAAACCAGATAAAGAAATATCCAAAGTTAATATCAAAGATATATATGAGAAAACTTTATCAATTGTACAAGATAGTCTTAGGAACCATAGTATAGAACTAAAATCAACTTTTGAGACACAAACACAAGTTGAAGCATTTGCAAGAGAGTTGATGCAAGTTTTTGTTAATATTATTACAAATGCTAAAGATGCATTAGTCTCTAGTGAAATTGAAACTCCAATGATAAATGTAAGAGTCTATGAAGATGATGAATATATTAATATAGAAATATCTGATAATGCTGGTGGTATAGATGCTGAAATATTACCAAAAATATTTGACCCTTACTTCTCAACAAAGGGTGATTTAAACGGAACAGGATTAGGCCTATATATGAGCAAGGTGATTATAGAAAATCACCTCAATGGTACTCTTGATGTAAAAAATAACGATGAAGGAGCTTGCTTTACAGTAAGTTTACCAAAAGAAGCAATAAATACTTAAAGTAATAGAGTAAACAATATTTAACAATAGGCTGTAAGTTATAGTCTACTAAACTAGTATAATGAAAATTTATATAGGAGTTAAGTATGAGAAAAACAATAAGTAAATACTTGAATATTTATGTCATTGCTGGTTTTATAGTTTTTTTGGTGGTTCAAGCAGAGAAATGAGAAAAAATACTGTGAGAAATATCCTCTAGAGTGCAAGCCATCTCCCAAACTCAATACACTTGAAAAATATAACGACAATAGCAATTTAAAAGAGTATAATAATAAAGAACAAAAATGAATTATATTTTGGAGTTTATTATGAAAGAGTTAAATTGTGATGTTTTAGTTGTTGGTGGCGGACCAGCTGGTGGGGTATGTGCTGCAACTGCAAAAATGAACTATCCAGATAAAGAAATACTTGTTATTAAAGAATATGAGAATCAGTTAGTGCCTTGTGCTATTCCATATGTTTTTGGTAACACATTGGGTACTAGCACTAAAGATGTAGTACCTAATGCAAAGGCTTCGGATACTGATATATCTACGCTTGTTACAACTATACTAGATATAGATATTAAAAATAAAATAGCATATTCTGAGACAAATACAATCTCTTATGACAAGCTTATTTTTGCAACTGGTTCAAAACCTTTTGTTCATGAATCATTAGAACATTCATTAACATTAGAAGGTGTATTTACTATAGCAAAACATAAGATTCTTGTTGATGAATTAAAAGCTTATAGTGATGAGAAAAATAAGATTGTAATTGTTGGTAGTGGATTTATAGGTGTAGAAGTTGCTGTTGAAATGGCAGCATCTGGTAAAAATGTTACTCTTGTTAGTGCAAGTGAGCATATTTTAAAAAATGCTTTTGATAGCGAAGTTGCAGACCAAGCAAAAGAAATAATGCTCGCATCTGGAATTAAATATATTGCAAATGATAGAGTTAAAGAGATACTAGATAAAAATGGTGACAATATTGTAAATGCGGTTAAGCTGTGTAGTGGTAAAACTATAGATGCTGAGCTAGTAATCTTAGCAACAGGATACAAACCAAATACTGAGTTGGCTAAAAAAGTTGGTATGTCGCAAGGTTTGTATGGAGGTATATGGGTTGATGAATATATGAGAACACAAAACCATGATATATTTGCTGTTGGTGATTGTAGTGCAAGAAGAGATTTTATAACTAAAGAGGCTTCAAAAGTTATGCTTGCATCAACTTCTGCTGCTGAAGGTAGAATAGCTGGTAGTTCATTATACGGTATAAAATATTTAAAAGGTTTTAGTGGGACTATTGCAATTTTTTCTACAATGGTATCTTCTACTGCTTTTTCTTCTGCGGGAGTTACTCAGGAGCAAGCAAATGCTGCAAATATAGAGGTAGTGGTTGGCACATTTAGTTGTTTAAATCGTCATCCAGGAACAATGCCTGGTGCACAAAAACAGTTTGTAAAAATTATTGCTATGAAAAATGGTGGTCAGGTTATAGGTGGTCAAGTTGTTGGTGGAAATGAAACTGGAGAGATGATTAACATCATAGGTTTAGCAATTGAGAGTGGACTAAGTGTATATAGCATTAGATCAATGCAGGTTGCAACGCATCCAATGCTAACAGCAGCTCCAACAAATTATCCTATAGTTATGGCAGCAATTAAAGCAATAAATCAGATAGAGAGATAAAGAATAGTGATGATAAAAATATTAATATTATTACTCGCATTTCAAGGAATAAATATGGCGATAGATGAACCAAAATATACACTTATTGAAAAAAATGATATATACGAACTAAGAGAATATGCTCCTTATCTAGTGGCACAAACTGAAGTAACTGGCAACTTTGACGACATGGGTGGCAAAGCATTTCGTATTCTTTTTAAGTATATCTCAGGTGAAAATCAGCAAAGTAGTAAAATAAAAATGACTGCACCTGTAATACAAGAAAATACAAATCAAGATGGACAAAAGATAAAAATGACAGCTCCTGTTATACAAGAGATAGACTCTTCTAACTCTCAACGCGCAGTATATAGTTTTGTTATGCCTCTACACTTTACCTTAGACACACTTCCTTTACCCCTTGATAAACGTATCTCCATTAAAGAGATACCCGCCAAAACTGTAGCGGTAAGAGTTTTTTCAGGAGGTTGGGGAGAAGAAAACTATAAAAATAATGAGGCCATACTCTTAAATGCACTAAGTAAAGCAAACATCAAAATTATAGGAAAACCTAACTTCGCACGTTATAACTCACCATTCTCATTTTGGTTTATGCGTAGAAATGAGATTATAATTGAAATAGATAAGAGTCAAAAACTAATAGAAGACTAAAATTATTAACTGCCGTTTTAATGATTATATATAAACTATTTGTTTAACATAACAGAGTAAAAGAAATTGTAATCTTGAGTTAATTGATAGGTGTCAAGACAGTAAAAATTAAATTGTAATATAATCCAAATTATAGACTATAGGAGAACATTATGAAATCACTATTTTTAAGAATGCGTTTTATACATATTACGGCATTTATACTTTTACCAATCAATGCATATTTTTTTACAGAGAGCTTAATAGCATCTACCGTTCAGTACATTATAGCGGTTGTTTTAATCATCCATGATTATGATGAAAAGAAGTGGGGCGTTGACTTGAGTCGAAAGATTAATAGTTCTTTAGAGTCTATGGATTTGTCAAAAGAGATGGATATAGACACCCGTTTTAATTCAGAATCTTCCACTATGTTAAATGCAGTTGTGTTTTTTAAAAATAAAATCAAAACTGCTATTATTGGATTTCAAGAACAGTCAAAAACTCACGATGAAATTTCTTCAAAACTTAAAAAAATTGTTTCTTTTTTAAATTCACAAACACAAAAAGAAAAAAAAATAATAGAAGCAAGTACAAAAAATGTAGATAATATGAGTGCAATTTTTGAAGATATAAACGATAGTGCTCAACTAAGTAAAGAAGAGATGCTCCAAATCGGAAGTTATTTGGGTGACACTCAAGCAAATATTGTAGCTCTTGGTGAGAAGATAGAAAGTAGTGTAGAAAAAGAGACTTCGTTAGTAGATGAGTTAAATCGTCTTAGTGAAGATGCATCTAAAACAAAAGATGTTTTATCTGTAATTGATGATATTGCTGACCAGACCAATCTTTTAGCTTTAAATGCTGCTATAGAAGCTGCCCGTGCAGGTGAACATGGCCGTGGTTTTGCAGTGGTTGCAGATGAGGTTCGTAAACTTGCAGAAAGAACGCAAAAGTCATTAGCAGAAATCAATATTACCATCACTATTATTGTTGATTCTATTCATAAAATAAGCTCTCAAATGGATAATAATGCTAAAGAGATTTATGAACTTCAAAATGTGTCAAGTGCTGCAAATGAAGTTATTGAAAAACTTATCATAGTCTCCAATAAAAACATAAAACTATCAAATAAGATAGCTCAACAATCTTTAGAAGTTAAAGAAGAAACTAAAGAAGTTAAAGAATCTTCAAAACAAATTGAAGTTATATTTAATGAGAATTATCAACAAACAGAAGAGATTAGTGAGATTGTAACTGTACTTGATAATTGGGGTATAAGCTTAAGAGAAAAACTAAATGAATTTAAAGTTTAAGGTTATAAAACATGAAAAGAGAGGACTATCAGCTTATACTAAAGCATTATAAATTTGAAACAACAGATGCAGTTTCATTAAAAAGCATTTCGCAGATTATGTTACCTTCTACTGAGGCCTTTCTTGATGGATTTTATGAGTTTATTTTTGAGTTTAATCATGCGAGTAAATTTATAAGCACTGAAGAAATTTTACATAGACATAGAGTAGAGATTAGTAAGTGGTATCATTCTCTTTTCAGTGGAACTTATGATGAAGAGTATTTTCAAAAGTTGTCTACTATAAGTGAAGTACATGTAAATATAGGCTTACCAGCTCATTATGTAAATGCTGCTTTTTCTTATGTAAGAAGGTTTGTACGAGAGATATTGATTAACAATGAGAAACTTCATTTAATAGGTTCTTTTGAAAAGCTCATAGATATAAATTTAGACATTTTGACTTTAATCTATAGAGAAGAAGAACAAAATAAACTTTTAGATGAGATTGTGTTTATTAAATCAAGTGTAGAAAATGATAATATTATTCCGTTCGTTCAACCTATTATTAATGCGAAAACTATGGAAATCCAAAAATATGAATGTCTAATGCGCCTTATTGATACTAAAAACAATAAAGCCCTCTCTGTTTTTCCTTATCTAGCAACAGCAAAAAAAACACATCTTTATAAACCTATGATGAAAATTATGATTGAAAAATCGTTTAAATTGTTTTGTCAAAAAGACATAGAATTTAGTATTAATTTGGGTTATGAAGATATATCAGATGTTGAGTTTAAAAACTATATTTATGAAAAAATATCTACTTGTACTGATCCTAGGTGCGTTATCTTTGAAATTCTTGAAACAGACTTCATTGAAGATTTTGAAGTTATAAAAGAGTTCGCAGATACTGTAAGAACTTATGGTTGTAAAATTGCGATTGATGATTTTGGCAGTGGGTATTCTAATATGGAAAATATCATCACCTTAAAACCTGAAATCCTGAAAATAGATGGCTCTCTAATCAAAAATATAGATACATCAAGTGAAGCAAAAACAATTGTGAAAAATGTTATCAATATGGCTAAAGAGTTAAATACTAAAACTGTAGCTGAGTACATTCACAATAAAGAAGTATTAGATATTGTTCAAGAGTTAGGAGTGGATTATCTACAAGGATTTTATTTGGGTGAGCCATTTGATTTTTCTATCAAGTAACTAACCCCTAAATAATAATCTAAACTTCATAAATATAAGTACTTCCATCTTCATTTCATTATATAAAAACTTATAGTACTTTTTTTTATTTAGGTTAGATTAATAAAAATTTAGAGATACTCAACTAATCACATTATTATCACAACAAGGAAAATGTTTAATGAATAAAGAGATTAAAGAAATAGGCATTCGAGAAGCATATGCTCAAGATCCAGTAAAGGCAGATTTGGATATTTTTGGTAGGGAAGTAAACCCAGAAACAAGAAGAGGTTTTTTAAAAAAATCTGCTTTACTTACTATGAGTGCTATGGTTGGCTCAAACATTCCATTTGCAGACAACATGCCTGGTGGGTTAATCCCAGCTCTTTTAGCTGATAGCATTAAGCCATTTTCTATAAAAGGAAAAGAAGGTTTAATCTACTTAAACGATAGACCAATTAACGCAGAGACACCTCCACATTTACAAGATACTCCTTTTACCCTCGCAAAGCACTACTTTATTAGAAATAATGGTCAACCACCACTTGAGAGTTTAACTACAAGAAATGCTGATGAGTGGAGTGTTACAATTGTACCAGATAAAGATACAACAAAAAGTAGTAAAAAAGTAACTTTCACTATAGGAGAGTTAAAGAAAAAATATAAACATTACACTTATGCTTTACAAATAGAGTGTGGTGGTAATAGTAGAAAAGAGTTTAACCCTCCTACTAAAGGTAACCAGTGGGAAAATGGTGCAATTGGATGTGCCCAATGGACAGGTGTTAGGCTTCGTGACGTTCTTAAGGACTTAGGTATAACTCAAAAAGCTATTTATGTAGGTTTTAAAGGTGCTGATACTCACTTAAGTGGTGACCCTCATAAAGGAACTGTCTCAAGAGGAGTTCCAATGCACAAGGCACTAGAACCTGAAGCTCTTCTTGCTTGGGAGATGAATGGTGAGCCAATTCCTTATCAAAATGGTGCACCATTGAGACTTGTTGTTGGTGGTTGGCCAGCTTCTGTTTCAGGAAAATGGTTGAATAAGATTTTTATTCGCGATACGCAACATGATGGTAAAAAGATGCTTGGACAATCTTACAGAGTTCCAGCTAATCCAGTAGCACCTGGAACTAAAGTGCCAGATGAAGATATGGTCGTTATTGAGTCAATGCCTGTTAAGTCAATTGTGTCGTTTCCAAAAAGCGGTGAAGAACGCGTAGCTGGAAAACCTTTTGAGATTAGAGGTAAATCATGGGCTGGTGATTTGAGTGTTGAGAAGATGCAAGTATCTATAGACTTTGGTCAAACATGGCAAGATGCAGATCTTAAGATTCCGGTAAATAGACTTGCTTGGCAAGAGTGGAGTGCTCAAGTTTCTTTACCAATTACAGGTTATTATGAAATATGGGCAAAAGCAACTGACAGTAATGGTAAAGCACAACCAATGGTTCTGCCAGGTTGGAATCCCAGAGGTTACTTAAACAACTCATGTCATAGAATAGCAATACAAGCAGTGTAGGAGTATTATGAATATAATTATTAAATTATCTTCTGTGCTATTGTGTACAGCTTTATTATCGCTAAGTGCTAATGAAGTTGATAAAAAGCAAGAAGTTAAAATAGACCCTGAATATGGTTTAATTATCGCTCCCGGAATGCAAGATATCGTAAATAACTGTACAGCGTGTCATAGTACAAAGTTTATTATTAATCAAAGAGGAAGTAGAGAAACTTGGAAAGATATGATAGTGTGGATGCAAGAGACACAAGGTTTATGGGAGTTTGATGCTCAAACTGAAAAGTCCATATTGGACTACCTTGAAACTAACTATTGCCCAGATGCTAGAATACACAGAAGAAATAATCTCGACAAATCACTTCTTCCAAAAAATCCTTACGACAAAATATAACTTAATATAGCTCAGTTTAGAGCTATATTCCCATCCGATTAAAAATAATATTTAAGTGAATAAATTATTGCTGATTGATAAACATTAAATCCAAGTTTACTGTCTGCATATCTGTATTGCACCCCAGTTGTAAATTTTTCATTGATATGCCACCATGCTGATAATGCTCCATTAGTTCCATAACTTTTACCATCACCTACAGTGCTACCATCATCGAGTTGATAGTATTTTTTATCACGATTAAATTCGATCTCATGCCATTGCAAAATTGAGAATTTTTGCTTGAATAATACAAAGTCATAGTTAAATACCCATCCGGCCATATAGCCATTGAATCCATCGTAATAAGTACTATTTTGATAGTGAGTATCTATAAAAAGCTTAATCCATAATCCAAAGTCTGAATTGTATTTATACGAAAGTCCAGTAAAAATATCATTAACATAAAAATTTTCAGAAGTTAGATAATAGTCTTGGATATGTAAAGCTAATCCGTTTATTAAATAGATATCTAAAATTGGTTTAGCTGCAACTCTTAAGTTGTCTGGTCCCTTATCATTATAACTCTTAGTAGGGTTTTCAATATCTATAAATCCATAAAATTCTCCCCACTTCCAGCCAGCCCCACCTTCTACCTCTAGATATGAAAAGTCTTCATGAAAAGTTTTGTTTTCAGTAGAATTATCCCAATCTAGATAATTAACACTAGTGTTCATAAATGAATATAAGGGCTTAATGCTATTTGTACTTTCATCTGAAGCATTTAATGAGACATAAGATAATAGTGCCAGAGCGACTAATATTTTTGTAATTATTATTTGAGATTGTTTATGCATCTGAGACTTTATATCCTTCTTTTAAAACGTTGGCAGTTGATAGGCAGATTGAACCGCCTATTTATTATACAAGAAAGTAAATTACATTCCCAAATAAGGTTTTAAAACTTCAGGAATATCTATACTTCCATCTTTATAACGGATTTTTGCTCGTATTGCTTGGAAGTTTCTAGTGTTTTAGATAGAAAAGATTTCACGGTACTGAAATTGTCCTGGTAAGCAAATGGCTTTGAAAGTATTTGTATGCAATGGTTTGAGTACTATATAAGATTTTATATTAATTGTTTCGGCAGTATATAGGCAGTTACTATTGGGGTTTTGATAGTCTCATAGACTCTTCTACACTCACCTATAAAATAAATCATCTTCTCTAATGTTGTATTTATACATATAATTTAAATAGAAAGTGAAATCTACCACGAAGGTAGATTTGAATGGAGCAGGTTCTATTTAATAGAAAGTATTTTTACGTTAAAGTTCATGTCTTTTCCTGCAAGTTGGTGATTCAAGTCTATAAGCACTTCATCATCATAAATCTCTTTTACTACAACTTGAACAGGTTTCCCGTCTGCACCTTTCCCTTGAAGTGGTAAACCTACTGAAAGTTCGATTCCCTCTAGTTGTGATTTTGGAAGTTTTTGCATCGCGTCTTCATTGTATTCGCCATACGCTTCGTTTGCAGGAACAACTAAGGAAGCTTCTTCCCCTTCGTTTAATGCCGCTATTCTAGACTCTAGACCTGGAATTATCTTTCCCGTACCAAATACAAATTCTAAAGGCTCTTTATCAATATTGCTATCAATAACATTCCCCTCTACTTTTACTTCGTACTGCATTGTAACAATTTGTTCATTATTAATAGCCATATTTTCTCACTTTTGTTTTAGATTAAGTATCACTATAACGAAATACATTTATATGAAAGTTAAACCTTGAAGTTAAGAGGTATAATGCTTGAAACTAACCCATTTAACTTTAATCTTTTAGGCTAAGATGAAAAATATAAAGTCTGTAATCACACACTAAGACATTCATTTTCTACTCATTCCGTTAAATGCAACGATATTTTTTTAGTGCAAAAACGAATGAATCATCGTGATATAAATCAAACATTAAGATATGCAAAGGTAGATGAGGATAAGAAAGCTGAGGCTGTCGCGAAGATGTTTTAATGTTAATGTTAGTTGGCTTTTTTACTATTAGATAGTTAAGAAAAGCTGAACATGTAAAGAACCTCGTATGTCTTTAAATCCATATTTTCCACATAACCCACTATAAAACACCATTAAATTCTGGCAGCTAATAGGCAGTTACTTTACAATAATCTGCCTATTTATAGTATTTACATTCCTAAATAAGGTTTTAAAACTTCAGGAATATCTATACTTCCATCTTCGTTTTGTCCATTTTCCATTATAGCTACAAGAGTACGACCAACAGCTAAAGAAGAGCCGTTTAAGGTATTTACAAAGCTGTTTTTCTTGCCATCTTTATAACGGATTTTTGCTCGTCTTGCTTGGAAGTCTCTAGTGTTTGAAATAGAAGAGATTTCTCTGTAAGAGTTTTGTCCCGGTAACCAAACTTCTATGTCGGTTGTATGCGCAGCTCCAAAACCTAAATCTCCAGTACAAAGATTTACTAGACGGTGAGGTAATTCAAGTGCTGTTAATATATCAGAAGCACAAGATACCATTTCATTGAAAACCTCTTCGCTTTGCTCTGGTTTTGTTAGGGCAACAAGTTCTACTTTGTGAAACTGATGTTGGCGTATCATTCCCCGAGTATCACGACCGGCTGCTCCTGCTTCTTTTCTAAAACATGATGTATAAGCTGTCATCTTTTTAGGAAGTTCTTCAGATGCTAGAATCTCGTCTTGGTAAAGGTTTGTAACTGGAACTTCTGCTGTTGGAATTAAGAAAAGTTCTAAGCCATCCATTTTGTACAGGTCATCTTCAAATTTTGGAAGTTGACCTGTACCTTCTAAAGCAGCTCTGTTTACAAGTGCTGGTACACTTACTTCATCAAAACCACGAGAACGGTTAAAATCAAGCATGAAGTTTATAAGTGCACGTTCAAGTCTTGCACCCATTCCAAAAGAGACACTAAAACGGCTAGTAGCTAGTTTTACACCACGTTCAAAGTCTATCCAACCATTTTGCTCTGCAAGTTCCCAGTGCTCTTTAGGAGTAAAGCTAAACTCTTTAGGAGTTAAAACTTTTTTGAGTTCTATATTGTCATTTTCATCTTTGCCATCTGGCACAGAATCATCAGGAATATTTGGTATAGCCATGGCTATGTTTTCTAACTCTTCTTGTACATTTCTTTGAATATCAAGTGCTTCGTTTATTGCAATTTTGTTAGCATCTACTTTTTGTTTGAGTTCACTTACATCTTTTCCTTCTCTTTTGTAAACACCGAACTCTTTACTCATAGAGTTTTGTAATGCTTGAAGTGCTTCAAAGTTTGCTTTTGCTTTTTTGAGCTCTTCATTTTTAAGCTTTAAATTTTCAAGTAGTGTAGCATCTACACCTTTACGAATTAGCTTCACACTTACTGTGTCAAAATCTTTTTGTAGAAGTTTTAAATCAATCATATTTTTCCTATCTTATTTTAAAATATTTTTAGCCAGTTCAAACTGGTTTGCTGTCATTAGGTGAATCTTTGGATGATATGCTTTAAGCTCATCAAAAAGAGTTTTACTAAGTTCGAAGCCTACTTTGTACTCTTCTTCTACCCCTTGTCTGTTTGCAACTCTTAAAGCTTTTATCCAGTTGTCCGGTACATGTATGCCAGGGACATGAGAAGATAAAAACTGGGCAGTTCTTAACTTCGTTATAGGAAATATTCCTAAAATTAATTCAGCACTTTTGCTCTCAGGACAACATTCTTTGTTAGCTTCTTCTTTTAATTCTATTAATTGCTTAGCATTTTCTAAATTATAAATAGGCTGAGTAATTATTCCTTTTGCCCCATTTTTAATTTTTTTCTGCATCTTTTTTTGAAGTGTTTTTGGATTCTTAGAAAAAGAGTTTACAACAGCAAATGGATAAATAGTTTTTGGCTTAAAAGCTAATGGTTTACCTGAGTAGTCCATGCCAGAATTAAAGGCACTAATAATCTGCAATAGTAGAGAGCTGTCACCTTCAAACACACCTTTTACATGAGGTTGGTCAGATATAGTTGCTGGGTCACCAGTAAGTGCTAATATAGCTCTAACATCTACTTCATTAGCACCAAGTAGGTCAGACTGAAGTGCTATTTTGTTTCTGTCTCTCATACTCATAGTAGCAAGAACAGGCTTGTTAAATCTATCTTGAAGCATCTTTGCTGCAAAAAGAGCGTTGTACTTTAGTTTTGCTAAAGGGTTGTCCGTAGTTGAGAAAGCATCTACGTATTTATGTAGTTCTAACTCCTCAATTCTATCTAGGATTGGAGTGAAAGTAGGGGAATGCCCTGGCGTTGTTTCAAGTGTAATATATATGTCGTTTTTAAGCTTATTAATTAGTGTATCAAACAAAAAAAATCCTAAGTGGGTATAATTGCGATATTATAACAAAAGTGAGAGGGATAGATGCTAAAACTAGCTGTATTTGATTTTGATTCTACATTAATGGATGGCGAGACTATTGATTCTTTTGCCAAAGAACTTGGACTTGGTGAGGAAGTTGGTCGCATAACTGAAGAAGCTATGTCTGGAAGACTTGACTTTTTTGAGTCATTGCAACAAAGAGTTAAGCTTTTAAAAGGGCTTGATTATAGTGTGGTTGAAAAAATCAGTCAAAGTTTACCATATATGCCAGGTGCTGTAGAAACGATTGCAGAGCTTAAAAAAAGAGGCATGAAAGTGGTTTGTTTTAGTGGTGGTTTCAGAAGTGCTACGGGATATGCAAAAGACATATTAGGCTATGACGCAGATTTCTCAAATGTACTACATCAAAAAGATGGAAAACTCACTGGACTTGTTGGTGGTGATATGATGTTTAACTTCTCAAAAGGTGACATGCTACAAAGACTGCAAAGTATTTTAGGTGTTAGTGAGGAAGAGACATTAGTGTGTGGCGATGGAGCAAATGATTTAAGCATGTTTGCTCACGCAGGAACAAGAGTAGCTTTTTGCGCAAGAGAAATCTTGGAAAAAGAAGCAAATATAATTATTAAAGAAAAAGACTTAACACAAATATTGGAGAAAATATAATGCTAGATAGCTCAGTTTGGAGACAATACAATAACGAAAATAATTTTAGGCAGATGCTGGCTAGATTTTGTAAAATGGATATCGATGAACTTATCGAAGATGATAAGGTTTTATACGGTGTTTTAAAATCTAAGCTAACAAAAAAAGAGTTAAAGCTATTTGCTATGGATAGTGCACAGATAGAAAATGAAGAATTGAAGTCAGGACTTTCATTAGATGATAAAGAACTTGAACAAGCTAAATTCAAGTTATACAAAAAACTAAAACAAGATAAAGTTCGTTTGAGCTTTAGAGAATCTTCTTTAACATTTGACGTATAAATTTACTTCAAAATGATTTTAAAGGAAACTCTTCTTGAGTTTTCTTTATTTTCAACATCATTATTCATAACATTTTTAGAATAACTTAACCCACTTCCTTTAAGAATTTTAACTAGCCAAGTTTGTGTTTTTAAATCTTGATTTTTAAATATATTACTAAGAGTTGAATATGAACGATTCATAGATAGTTTTTCATTTTTGAGATATCTATTTGCAAAATCGACATTACCCCATTCACTAGATGTATGACCATTTACTTCTAAAGCATCTATATATATTTCATACTTATGTAAAAATGGAATAAGTTTATTTGAAAATTTGTCCAAGTAACTGATTTGTTCTTTTGATAATTCATACTTTTGAGTCTTGAAGTGCAATTCCCAACTCATAAATTCTATGCTTAAGTCTTCTTTTATACTTAACTTACCAGATGCTATTTCTTCTTTAAAGAGTTCTTGAAGTTGTTTATACATGTCTACGGATTTAACAGATGCTTGAGCCATTGAGCCATCTTTATTAAGCTTGGCAATCCACATATTTGATTCTTGTGAACCCTCATATGTATATATTCCAGCTGCAGCAGCTTGGGAATTATGTAAAATTGTAACAGCGTTAAATGTATCATAATTCTCTTGACCATAATGCTCTTGGTTTTGCATCTCTAGTGTGTTGTCAAAAATCATCACTAGCGCATCCGTATTTAGCGCATCTCTAACATAACCAACTCCAATAATAGAACCGTCTGAGTATTCTTTTATATCTTTTAAAACACTTGAATATGAAGTATGAGTTATTTTCTCTGAAAGTATATTGTTTTGCAGATCAAACTTTACAAGTTTTATCTGCTCTTTTTTCATTTCATCTTGTTGACTCATAGAAACTAAAAAATTGTTATCTCTAAGTTTAATGATTTTATACGGAGTTATTGTTTCATCAGCCTTGTAGTGTTTCAGCCAAATCTTATTTCCATTTTCAGTTATACGCATTAGCATTACATTTTGATTTTTGCCATAACTTGTAGTGCTTAGAACTAAGATAGAACCATCAGATGCTTCAACAGCGTCTATACCACTGTCATCATACTTAGTACCGTATTTTTTACTCCATAGCTTTATACCATCTTTTGAAAAACGAGTTAGATAAATATCGTTTAGTCCTAGCCCTGTTTCAAAAATATTATCTTTTTTTGACCTCGAAGTTGTTGATGTTGCAACTGATAAAACGCCTCCATCTCTTAAGCTGACGAGATTATTCATTTTGTCATAGTTTTTTGTACCAAATGATTTATTGAAAATCATATTAGCATTTGAATCAAGCTTGATGATTACTAATGAACCATCAAGGGTATAACCTCCAACAAAATAACCATTTGATGGAGTTTTTACCAAAGCAACAGCTTCGCTGAACGTATCCATTTTAGTAGATTTATTAAGAGAGATATTTGCTTGCTTATCTATTTTTATGAGATGTATATTAGAACCATATGTATTTGCAATACTTGCTAAATACTCAAAGGCATCTGTGTAAGTGTTACTTTTGTTAGTAGAAGATTGTTTGTAGCTCTTTGAAAAACCAATAGCACTAATCTGTCTGTCATAGTCCTCTGTAATATCAAATAAAACATTGTTGAAAGGCTCATTTATAATAACTGAGAAATCAGAGCTTTTTGCAATTAGAGAAGTTAGTAATAAAAATACAATTATAAGAATGCGCATATAGCTACTTTTTTACTTATGTGTAAGCAAAAAATATTCCTATTTTAGTTCTTCTTTTAATAACCTAACAGTAAAACAAGCTCCATCATTCTCATTGTGAACTTCAAGTAAACCTTTTAAGTGATCTTCAATAATCATCTTACTCATATATAGTCCTATCCCCGTACCATTCTTCTTTTCTTTTGTTGAGAAGTAAGGGTCAAATACTTTATCTAATATATTAGAATCTATTCCACCACCGTTATCACATATTTCTATATTAATATATTTATCATCTTCATATGCTCTTACATATATAGTTGGATTTTCACTCTCGTTAGATACTAAAGCATCTTTAGCATTAGTAATGATATTAACAAGCACTTGCATTAACTCTCTTTCAAAAGCATTTACTTTTGTTTGTGTCTCAAAAGTTATCTTTAGTCCTACACTATGGTTTCTAAGACTATCTTGTACTATAGATAAAGTTTTATCCAATATATCTTTGATATCAACTTTTGATATTTCTTTGTCTGGTTTAAAGAAGTTTCTAAAGTCATCTATTGTTTTAGAAAGGTGTTGAGTTTGTTGGACGATATGCTTAGCATATTCTTCTGATTCACTTGCACTGAAAGTATTTAGTGCAATGTCTAATAACATATTATTAGCATCCATTGCTATTGTAGAGAGCGGTTGTCTCCATTGATGAGCTATCATACCAATCATCTCTCCCATGGCTGCGTGACGAGATTGACTAATTAGCATCTCATCTTTGCGTTTTAGTTCTGTAATGTCCATAGCAGATGTTATAACTCTTCTCTTTCCATCAACAAATCCTAGTGGTGCAGTATAGACTTTCCAAGTCACTACATCTCTATTTTTAGTTAAAAAAGTAAATTCACCTTCATCTACTTTTTGTGTTATTTCATAAACTGACTCAGCATATTTTTTCATTCTAATTTTAGTTTGTTCATCGTAACATATAGTATTAATCAAAATATCAATAGTAGGAACATCTTCTAATGAATAACCAGCAGAACTAACCCAGGCTTGGTTAAGAATAAGAATCTTTCCACCTTCTTCAGATATCATTATAGGATTTGGTGCT